>CAXUHF010000025.1:6655-39997 GCA_964250765.1 uncultured Ktedonobacteraceae bacterium
GTGATAAATTGGTCTCTACAGAGCGTTTTATAAAGATAGGCAAGATATTGTTGTGCATGAAGTTAGTCTATTAGCCTAGATGTACCATGTGGTTGCTTTCTGTCTCATCTATGGCTTAGAATGATGGACGTTGTACTTGTAGACTCACCGAATACCGAGCGAGGACTAGACACAAGCACCGTTCTGGTAGTGGAGGAAATAATGGTCGATCTAAAGCAGACGCTGAGTCGCTTCCTGACGATTTCCGGCGTGCGGCAGGCAATCCTGGTAGGGCGTGATGGTTTGATGATAGAGGGAATGACCCGCGATGGAAAGGAAAACATGGAGGCTATGGGAGCCATCATGACATCGGGTCTAGGAACAGCTGAATCACTGGGCCAGGAACTTGCACGTGGTAGCGTTGTCGGTGTGTTAGTTGAGTATGAACATGGTCTGGTAAGTGTTGATCCTCTTGGTGATTTCGCCCTGATGGTAACTCTTCTCGATAATGCTTCCAATCTTAGTCGCGTACGCCACATGGTAAAAGCGAGTCGAAACGAAATTCTTGAGGCTCTTGATATAGCTTAATAATAAAGAATGTGTTGCGAATAAGCAAATGCATGATAGAATATGTATAGCTCAGGCATTATATGGAGATACACGGAGGACGACTTGTTCATGGAACAACTGACGAACCTTGTCGTTTCAGATAAAGAACTTACCATGATCACGACTGTACTTGCAAAGTTGATGAATGATACGAATGCAACTTCGGCACTCCTCATTGATAAAAGTGGGCAAGTGGTGACGACGCAAGGCGCAAGCACGAGACGCAACGCAACTATGTTAGGTGCACTGCTCGCAGGAGTTTTCTCGTCCTCACGCGAGGTTGCGAAATTGCTCGACGAGAAAGATTTCCGCAATATTTTTCAGCAAGGTGTACAAGAAAATATTTACACCTCAATGATCGAAGAACAGTGGTTACTGGTTATTATCTTTGATAGATTGACACATATAGGCTTGGTAAAGGTATTGTCTAAGAAGGCATCGGATGAACTGGTGCGCATCTTAGAGCGTGTACGCTCTGACACATCACGCAAAAAAGCACCTGTCATCGACATTAAATTTCGCTCCTCTGTTGAGGATACTATCGACCTTCTCTTCCGCGACTAAAGGGACCTAGCATCTATGGCACTCATCAATATTGCCAGTCATGAAATACATTGTAAAATAGTGTATTACGGTATCGGGTATTGTGGCAAGACGACAAATCTACAATATGTTTTCAAGAGCATCAATCCATCGGCACGTGGCGAGATGCTCTCGATTGCGACTGAGACAGAACGTACACTCTTCTTTGACTTTTTGCCACTCGACCTCGGCACGGTTCATGGATTTCGCACACGTTTTCACCTGTACACTGTCCCTGGTCAAATCCTGTACGAGCGAACTCGTTTAGCTGTACTCAATGGGGCTGATGGAATCGTCTTCGTCGTCGATTCACAGGCAGAAAAATTTGAAGAGAACGTTCAGAGCATCACTGAACTAGAGATGAATATGCGTCGTATTGGCAAAGATATGAATACCTTTCCCTATGTCATGCAATGGAATAAGCGTGACATGCCCTCTGCACTTCCCACGCAGGTTCTTGACCGTTACCTTAACCGTCGCCATGTCCCCAGCTTTGAAGCCATTGCCTCTGATGGTCGAGGTGTTTTTGCAACGCTACGTACCATTAGCAAAAGTGTCATGGCCCAGTTATAATCATGCGTATCTTTGGCCTTGATTTTACCAGTGCTCCAAGTCCTCGCAAACCCATCACCTGTGCTATCAGCGAACTACGGAATTCAATACTACTTATACAGGACATAATAGCCCTGCCAACGTTCACTACGTTCGAGACGTTTTTACAGCAAGAGGGTCCCTGGATAGCCGCGTTCGATTTTCCTTTTGGACAACCGCGTAAGTTGCTTGCGAACCTGCATTGGCCCCAAACATGGGAAGGGTATGTACAACATTGCGCAGCACTAGGAAAAACATCGTTTGAAGAGACACTTACACAGTATCAAGCGAGTAGACCAGCAGGTGATAAGCAGCATACACGTATGACGGATAAGCTTGCGGGAGCACGTAGCCCTATGATGTTGCACCGTGTACCAGTAGGCAAGATGTTCTTTCAGGGAGCACCCCGCTTACTGGACTCAGGTGTAAGTATTCTTCCCTGTCGTCCAACTGGGGCAAGCAGAATTGCGCTTGAGGGCTACCCGGCCCTTGTCGCGCAACGCTGGGCAAGTAAGGTCGGGTATAAAAGCGATGAACGCAAGAAACAATCAACAGAGCAAAAAGCCATGAGACAACGCATCGTCGATGGTATCTGTTCCAAAGAACTACGTATATTCTATAGTATCAGCCTAGAGCTGAACCAAATGCTTGCAAATAAGCTCATAGAGGAGCCAATGGGCGATGAATTGGATGCAGTACTCTGTGCTATTCAAGCGGCTTGGGCTTATACAGAACATGGTCACAACTACGGTATTCCACCGAATTGCGATGCAGTTGAAGGGTGGATTGTTGATCCTGTGATGCTAGAACGCTTGCGTGTATAAATACTACCTACCCCCGTAGTGTTGCAATCAATCGCTTTGGCTTGAGTAAAAGGTTGATCGCGTCAAGCGGACTTGACACAATGATATCGGCTGCTTGTAGTGCACGGGCTGCTATACCTTCGGAGGTCATTACCGCAATACCAATGACTGCCAGACGCAGCATGCCAATATCGTTAGTACCATTGCCTGTTGCAACAACATGCTCTGGTCCAAGATGCTGCACATAGCGCGTCTTCTCTTCACCTTTACCAATGAGATGGAGTGGAAAGCCAAGATCAGATTCAAGATAGGTAGCAGTACCATGCGTGTTCGCGGTGAGAAGATGAATCGAGAGATGCTCTGAAAGATCTCTCAGAGCATCAATCACCTCTGGCATCGCCATACCGTCAACAGCCAGCGTGCCATTAATATCGAAGACGGCATGATGTAGCTCAATAACGTCTCGTTGTGGAATATCAAGGCGCAGCATATGTTGCCTCGCTTTTGTTTAACTAATGGCGTACAGGCGCGTACGCCTTGAATCTTCTGTGGTTTCTCTCGTCGCGCCCATTCCTGCTAATGTGAAAGACGCGGAAAGGCGTATTGAGCGTGGATAACGCTCATTGTGTGCTATATATTCTAGTTGAGGAATCGTGTTTGGATCGTTGAGTAGCGTCAAGAGAGATACAACGGATTGACGCTCTTGCGCGTTCTCTCGGTGAAGCGCACGAACAAGATGTGTAACAAAACGGGTACCGTAGATACTTCTACAGTCTTCTAACTGTTTATGCAAGTCACTGGTCGTGATGCCTGCGATAGTGGTATTCTTAATTAGCTCGTTGATCGTTTGGCGAAATTGCCTATGAGACTCAAGCTCTACAATGTTCCAGCCTTCGTGAATTGCGGCGTCCTGCTGGAATGGCCTGGCGTCCCTTCTTTCCATCAAGATATGTCTTTCTGGAGGCGTAATGTGGCTCCGCACAGTGCTATAAAAGCACACTTTTTTGCTTGTATCAGGTAGCTCCTAAGCTAGCAAACATCTCTTGTCGCGTTGTAAGCAACTGCAACAGCGACTGTAATCCACGTTGTGCGCCGATACGCTGCTCTTGTGTAAGCGTTGTATCGGCCGCGAATTCATCTTCATCTAAAACGAGGGCTTTCCCTAGTGGGTCCACCCAGACATCCAAAAGCAAGTCAATCTGCTCTATTACATGCTCGTGTATATGTGCTGGTTCAGCAACATTGCAGTACCAGCCTTTGCGTGTTCCGTCAGAGTGTGTGATGTCGAAAATATTGTACCAGCGATCCGTATAATAGTATTCAGTGAACTGATCCCCTGGTTCAAAAACAGTGTATCCTAGATCGCGCGCTGGCAAAGTCCAAGATGCTTGAATGACCACTCCATGCGTAAGGTGCTTAATGACCTCGCCAGAGTATCGTATCTTTGCATCCCCCACAGGGTTCTGCTTTACGACTGTAATCATTCCTTATGCCCTACATGAAAACGTTTTGCAATCTGCTGGAGTAACGAAAAATACGTACACCAAACACACATCAGTGTACTATATTTCTACCTAATATGCAATGGCAGACAAGAGGATTTTTGAGCGAGGGAAATTAGTGTATTACTTACTTAGGCAATAAGCTTTTCGATGGTATCCAGAAGTTCATCGAGTTCAAATGGCTTTTTGATGCCGATGAGCTTTCGTTGTCGAATAGCTGCTTCTGGTAAGTTTGCACTCATAATAATAGTGGGTATATGAGCTAATCCCTGCATTGCTTGAAGCAAGTCATACAGCTCTATACCATTCATTTTTGGTAGTTGATAATCTAAAATGAAGAGATCAGGTTTAATACCTTTGATAATTTCTAATGCTTCAAAACCGTCGAGGGCAGATATCGCTTCGTATGGTGTTGCTTGTGAAATGGCATAGACAAGTACTTCGCCTATAGAGGCGTCATCTTCTACTATCAACGTAACTTTCGACATACGCTTACTGTCTTCCCTTGTCCCTAAAGATAACATATCCTCTTGTCTCGCAATCCTTGCCTTAGTGAGGTTTCAAGATGTATCACGTTTTACGAGAAAAAGAAGTTTCAGTATATGCATATAATAATGTAGCTTATGCAGCAAAAGTAGGAATACGCTATTACATGTACATCAAGCCTCTTATCAAGCGCAAACTTTCCTGCAAGCGTTCGACATCTACACAACCATTCGTATCAATAGCAGGTGACTCTAAACTCACGTATTCCTCGTAGTTGCGCTGTTTGAGCCTATCAAAAAAATGTTCAAAGTTGATGGTGCCTTCTCCAGGGTGAAGGTAGCGACGTCTACCATCGGATGTAAACGAGTGTCCATCAAAATCTTTAATGTGTGTATGCAGAATATGTTGAGGCGACCAGAGCCATGTCGATGTGAAAACTTCCTCTAGCTGGTTTGACTGTGCGAGAAACTCGGTGTCTAGCGCGACACGACAGCGATGATCTTGCTCAACCGCACGCTGTACATTGCTCAGTGGGTCGGCAGAGCGACACGGAATGGTTTCGATAGCCAACGTCAGTCCGTACAGCTCTGCAATATCAAGACATTGGCTTAAAGAAGCAAGATTATTCTCAAGATGGTCGTCCAATTCGGGCCAGCCCCAAAGGTGTAGGACAAGTATTTTTGTTCCTAAAAGACTTGCTAAACGACAATTTTCAGAGAGCCACTGCATGCCGCGCTCGTGCTCCTTTGGGTCAGATTTTCCTAATGCAACACCAATATTTTTCTCTGTATGCATAACCGGAAAGCGTAATCCCGACTGCTGTAGAGTGTGAGCAATAGCTTCTATCTGTTCGTACCAGGGAGTGTAAAACATTAATTCTAAGCCATCGACATCAAGTTGAGGGCCATATTGTAAAGCTGCATGATAATCAATGTAATCTGGTGAACGACTGAACGCCCCCGTTGAGCAAAGTAACTGCATAATACTGTGTATCCTTTAACCAACTTTATATTTCATAAATGCCGCCCAGTCCCACACGAAACCCACAAGCTTCATAGAACATCGTTGTTTCCGGCTCAAAATCTACGTGAATAATCGTTATGCCATGTACCTGAATATGTTCTACCGCCGCCGCGACAAGTGCTTTTCCAACACCTTTTCGCTGATGTGATGGATGGACAATTACATCGAGTAACACTGCATGTCGTACTCCATCACTGAGGATGGCGCACCACGCGACTAGCTTGTTGGCAGCATCGAATCCACCTACAGTTGCCCAATAGCTGTGTAGGGCAATAGGATAATCTTTTTCTGATCGACCCCATCCAACCGCCTCTCGCAAATCACAAATAGCTTGAGAAGAGATAGTAGGATTGAGGGTGCAAGAAATATCTGACATAGCGTTTCCTCAAAATCTAGTACATAGTACTACTCATTGTATGGCCTATTTAAAACGAAATGCAACTAGAAGACAAAAAGGTAAATAAACGACTCTCATAGCCATTTTGTCATTCCCCCTTCCCAAGCGAAAAAGACTATGGTATAGTTAGCTATGTACAAAGGAGAGATGGCAGAGTGGTCTATTGCGGCTGTCTTGAAAACAGCTGGGTTAACAGCCCCGGGAGTTCGAATCCCCCTCTCTCCGTAAGTAAAGAGGCAGGAGTGCCTCTTTTGCTTTATGTCGGTACTTTCCACAACATGTGGGGGAAGAAAGTATCAGACGGAGTACCCAGACTTCAAACTGGGCCAGCAGTAGAACATGCATAACGATGCATTCAGCAGTTTGATTACCTTATTTCGTTGTGTATTTTTGGATGGATGGTGTATCGTGTCACGTATAGGTACAGTAGAAATGCTTCGTATAACGAGCGTTTTACAGCGCATGGAGACATTCACAAAAACTGGACTGCTTGTAGTTAAACAAGATACGCAATGGGTAGAATTCTATTGCCGTGAGGGACGCCTACTGTGTGTTGGTCCTATCCGAACTGACGCCACATTGGGAGAACGACTTCTGCGTGATGGCGTAATCTCTTCTCAAGCGTTGCAAGAAACAATGCTTGCACTTGGCACTGCCGTTCCTAGCGAGACACGTATCGCGTTGACTTTAATGGATTTAGGCTATGTTACGCGAGAGGAATTAAGAATCTGGGCTGGGAAGAAGACAGGAGATGTTCTATCTGCAGTTTTGGCATGGTCTACAGGCGAACTATATTTTGATGAAGATGCAGACCCGCCAGCAGAACGCTTGCTCGTTTCACTTTCAATTTCAGCACTGCTTGCCGCTCTCCCACAAGCGAATACAAAACCACAGGCATCGTCTGTTATGCAGAATATAGTTCAAGAACGTACAATAGTTGAAGAGAGCGTGCGTTCAAGTTCGGCAGGGTGGGATGCTTCGCAGTTTCCTACGCTCTATGACTCGACACAATTTTTTACTGAACCATCTTCGCCACACACACCACCTGCAGTACCTTATATTTCAGCAGGTGCGTTGCTACCTACGTCCAATAATGCTATAAATACTGGTCCTGTCATGCCGCCTCCGCCGCAAACACCTCCCCCTATGCCAAGTATGTCAATGACTGCGCTTCCACCAGCCAGAAGCATAGATACATCGTTTATGCAGCCTGATATGGTGTTGGTGCCAGCAGACCTTTCCTCCTTATCAGAGCAGCACGTACAAGTGACGCCAACTCAATGGCGACTACTCACTCGCGTTGATGGTATGACTTCTTTGCGAGATGCTTGCGTTGCATTAAAAATGCCAGCCGAGGATGTATGTAGGATCGCAGGTGAGCTAATCGCTGAACGGATTGTGCAGGTTGTGCCTTCATCTGTATATGAGATACAAGAAATGTCCCCAACATCGCAAAACTTACTACAATCGGGTCTCAGCAATGGACTTGCCACTCCAGGCTATGCCGCAACAATGCAGGCACCATGGGGCAATGTACTGCCTGCGTCTGACATGATACCACAATTCTCTCCTACTCTTGAAACACGTTCCCAATGGGGTAATGGTGGTAATGGTGCAACATTTGTTCCAGGACAAGGATGGGTTTCGCCATTGCATCCTCTTCAATCAATGTAGTCAAATAGTTTTGGTGATAGTGGAGCCTATACATCCGTCGGTAGCAATCACTAGTTGTGTGAAGAATAAAACAGATAAGAAGATATAGAGTAGTTGGAGGCATGTGTGAAGGGGCGTGGCGCGTCACTATTTCGTCCCTCAATAGAGGACGAACCAGATATTGAACAGTTACTTATTGGCAGAAGTGCTAGTATGCGCACTATTATCACTAACATACGACAAATTGCACTTTATCCACACACAGCAGTGTTACTTCAAGGTGAGAGTGGAACAGGTAAAGATGTTGTTGCGCGTGCTATTCATCTCCTAACTCATCGTTCAGCACACTCATTTGTACCAATTAACTGTGCTGCCATTCCCGAAACATTGCTCGAAACAGAGCTGTTTGGTGTTGAAGCTGGCGCATATACCGATGCAAAGGTGTCGCGTGAAGGCTACTTCTTGCGTGCGGATGGTGGAACGCTATTTTTGGATGAAATTGGTGCGATGCCGCTTTCGTTACAAGCGAAACTCCTACGTTTCCTTGAGACAAAGAGTTTCCGCCGCATTGGTGGTACAAAAGAGCTTCACGTCAATCTCCGCGTCGTCTCAGCTACAAATGTTGATTTAAAAGCTGCCGTTGCACAAAAAAGCTTTCGAGATGATCTTTTCTATCGTCTGCAAGTTCTCACTGTCTATCTGCCAGCTTTACGGGAGAGACCAGAAGACATTGAGTTGCTTACTGCACATTTCCTCGATCAGCAAAATTCGTCTCTTCCTGTTGGCGAACAACCACTCAGGATAGACAAAACTGCGTTAGATATGCTTATTCGCTATGACTGGCCTGGCAATGTGCGTGAACTCTTCAGTGTGCTACAACGTGGTAGTATTCTCTGTGATGGACGCGAAATTTTTCCTAAAGACTTACCAGAGCACGTACGTTTCGGGAGTGTGAGTGCGTCCCAGCGGCTCCAAGAGCTTTGTAAACAAATGCATCTTCCGCCCGAAGGCGTTGATCTCCGAGCATTGCTCAATGATATTGAGCATACATTCATCCGCGAAGCTCTTGATCATTGTGGTGGCAATCAGGTGCAAGCTGCTACTCTATTGGGTATGTCACGCGATCAGTTGCGCTATAGACTGCCCCATATCTAGTATCGCTTCAAGTAGTTGCTATGCTACTTAGCCCACGGTGGGACGCCTATCTCTTGTCCATCTGCCATCGTTGCAAGGGTTCCTGCTGGTAGGCAAACGAGTGCATGAGCAGTTCCATCACCACTAGCCAGTTGAAGCAAAGATTTCGCAGGAACGCTAAGCGCGTCACCCGCATGAAGCTCGATGCTCTCATTAGCAACGGAAACTGTAATCGTGCCATCAAGCAGCACAAAGACTTCTTCGTGGTCAAGCCAATGAGGATCGCTTTTTGCGTTTGGCTTGATTTCCAATCGCCATGTACACAATTCAGTCGCACCTCGGCTCGGTGCCGTCAAGCCAGTAAAATGAAAACCATCTACAGTAAAATTAGGGGCATCAGCTATTCGTACAACAGCCATGTGTTTGTTCTCCTTTAAAGTCTTCAAAAAAGAAACTTCTTTTCAGTAATATAGTCAACGTTCTTGACTATATTGTCATAATACATGCTTTAGACTAAGAAGTCAAATAGCTTGACTACATTATGATGTACAATGATGTTGTTCTTTTAAAATCGGAGCTAAGGAAGATATGTATGGCTGATACTCCCTCTAATACCTATGAACTTGTTGCGCTGCTAGCAACAGCCTGGAGTATACTTGTCGATGAACTTCATAAGGAACTTGCTAAAGTCGGGTATGGAGATATTCGACCTACTCACGGTTTTGCCTTTCAGTTGCTTGCACCAAACGGAGCCACAGGTAACGAATTAGCGGAACACTTGGGGGTTACAAAGCAGGCAGCTAGCCAGATGATTGACTTTTTGGAAGAACGTGGCTATGTTACACGAAAACCCCATCCTACAGACAAACGCGGAAAAATCGTCATTCTGACGCAACGAGGTTGGGATTGTATTCAGACTGTTGAAACAATCCTTGCCAAGTTGGAACATCATTGGTCTACAGTTCTGGGCTCTGAACATATGAAAATGCTGATCACAGACTTACGTCGTGTTGTTCTTGATTCAGACACAGACATTCTGTCTTATCGGTTGAGGCCCACATGGTAGGGTACCAGTAACTACACTTCGGGCCAGTCGAGCATCATTGCCTGTGCCGTGTCTCCTGGTTGTATCGTGATACCACCTTCTGGCACAATTACGAATGCATTTGCTTGTAACAAGGAGGTCATGATGTTCGAGCCTTGATTGCCCGTCGTGTGAGCAACGAAGTGGTCATTGTGCCACTCAACACGTGCTCGTACGTAGTGGCGGCGCATAACTGACTCACTGACCCCATCCTCGACAACAACGGGAATCTGCGGTTTTAGTAACTGTGTGTGCCCTTGCATCTTACGCAGAATGGGGCGTCCAAAGAGTTCAAAGGTGACAGCTGTGGAAACGGGATTACCTGGCAGTCCTAGTAGGGGAACATGCCCGATATGACCAAATGCAACAGGTTTGCCGGGGCGCATGTTGATACGCCAGAAATTAATATTACCTTGCTCCGTCATGATATCTTTCACCAAATCGAAGTCTCCTACGGACACCCCCCCAGATGTGAAGATGAGATCGTAGGTAGCAGCTTCAAGAAATTTCTCGCGTAAGCTTTCTGTCGTATCCTGAGCTACACCTAGACGCTGTGCTGTTGCGCCCGCACGTAGTATGGCAGCCTCTAATAGATAACTATTGCTATTCCGAATCTTTCCAGGGCGTAAGGGTTCGTCAACGTCGATCACCTCGTCACCTGTTCCTAGAATGGCTACGCGGGGACGACGAATAACAGGAACTTGTGCATACCCAAGTGTCGCCAGAACGCCAATTTCCCAGGGACCAACCTCAGTCCCCCGTTGTATGACAACCTGACCTTTATGCATATCCTCGCCAGCAGGTCGAACGTTATTGTGAGGAGCGACCTCTTCCTGCACCTCTACCCATGTACTCTCCGGTCCATCATAGTTTGTCAACTCGATTTGGATAACGCTATCTGCGCCAGGAGGAATGGGAGCACCAGTCATGACGCGCATAGCAGTTCCCTCTTCAACAGGGTGGTCGGCAACATATCCAGCCGCTACGCCTCCTGTAACTCGCAGACGTGGTAGCACGCCACTCTGAGCATGAGTGTCCTGGCTACGCAGCGCAAAACCATCCATCGCCGAGTTCGCAAATGGTGGAATATCATCATGCGCCACGATATCTTGTGCCAATACCAATCCCTGCGTAGCAGAAAGCGGAACATGTACCTCTTCTAACGCTGTAATTTGGTCTAAAATACGCTCAAGAGCCTCTTCTACGCTTATCATGAGTGCATACCTTTCATGTAGGGACCGATTTATCGCGTCCTCGTTGATAGTTGATTGCCAAGAGGACGCGATAAATCGGTCCCTACAGATTAATATCATTATAAACAAAAGAAGCCTGACACACCAAATAGGAGTAATGTCAGGCTTCTTCTGAAAAATAGTACCTCGTACGGGATTCGAACCCGTGGTCTCCGCCTTGAAAGGGCGGCGTCCAAGGCCGCTAGACGAACGAGGCTTGCTGCTCACATATTTGTGTCAACGTTGGGATTGTACTCCATCTCTCTAGCTTTGTCAAGCAAAGTTTGCTATAGTAGAGCGTGTAATTTCAAAAGATGATAGAATACTCCGGTTAGTAGCAAAATTAAGAAGGTGTTCAAGACATGGCAAATACAAAGACGCGTTCGGCAGCGCAGCGACGTGAGCAGGTACGTCAGCAAAGGCTACGAAGCGATAGTCAAAATACGCAGCAACAACAAGTGAAAACGCGTAAGGTACGACGTACAGTCCGACGTGGTATTAACCCCTGGTGGTATATAGGCAGTGTTCTTACTGTTATTGTCATCGTCGTAGGTGTGTTTATCTATATCGCAAATCAGCAAGGCAATGTGGCGACAACAGGCACAACAGACGCGACTGTGTTGCAACAGGTAACACATGTTAGTCCAACTCTGCTCTCGCAGGTTGGAACAGCGGATGTGAAAAACAATTTTCAAGCAGTACAAAAAAAACAACCAATCCTGCTAGGACCAACAGGGAAGCCGCAATTCTTATATTATGGTGCAGAGTTCTGTCCCTATTGTGCAGGACAGCGTTGGGGTGTTGTGGTTGCGCTGAGTCGTTTTGGAACATTTACGAAGTTGCCTGAGATCGCCTCCTCTTCAACCGACGTGTATCCTAACACAGCGACGTTCTCATTTTATAAGAGCAGCTATACGAGTAACTATATTGACTTTGTGTCGCTAGAGGTCGAGGATGGTCAAGGCAAACCGCTTCAAACATTGACGCCTGACCAACAAAAACTCGTGGACACCTATAACGCTCCTCCCTATACACAGTCTCCTGGTTTCCCGTTCATTGATATTGGTAATCAGTACATTGTGGCTGGTCCTACCTATGTGCCAGATGTACTCGCTGGCCTCTCACAAAAGGATATCGCTGGTCAGCTTTCAAGTGGGGATAGTGCCTCTTCTAAAGCAATCCTGGCAACTGCGAACTATATGACTGCTGGCATTTGTGCGATTACGAACAACAAGCCCGAAAGTGTCTGTAGTGATCCTACAATTCAGCAGATTGAGCAATCAATGCCTAAAGCTACTGCGAATAGCGGAAATTCACAGCTTGCAACTATTGTTGGTCAACCCGAACTGATTGCACCATCCCGACGAAGAGCCTAACTCTAAGAAACAAACAATTCAAAGGGCAGGGAGACCGCAAGGGTCTCCCCTACACGTAAACAAATCAAATAAATATGTGTAGGAGAGACCCTTGCGGTCTCCCTGTTTTCTCAAATGGCTGACTCGGTTCTTTTACTTTTTGGACCCTTGTATATACTGTAAGTATGGATATGTTGATGTGTGGATAGAGGAGGATCATCCATGAAGAACTTACAGCCGACTTTTCGTATCGAAACACTTTCCGATGGGGATACATCCCCACAAGTATCTCTGCCTCGCCTTTCACTACCCCAGGTAACGCCAGCACAAGTGATTGCGAAGCGGCAGCATTCTCATGCGGTCAGCACACTGCATCCCCAACTCGTATCACAAATAACCCCGTTTCCACAAGCACCAATGACACCACCATTAGTCGAACCCTCAACAAGGCAATCATTAGTACTTCAAACGCAGAAAGACGCGTCTTCTCTTTCTCTTTTGTCAGGACCACAAGTGCCGTTTCCTACGCCTCGCTTCGACTTTTCGCGGTCATTGCGTACTGGTGTAACCTATATCCCGCGTTCTATGACACGTCATAAAGAACCCAATATAGCTGATGCTTTAATTGCTTGTGGAACACTTGTACTAATTGGTCTATTTATTTTGATGCTTCTGTACTACTTTAGCGCGTGACTCCTACCCATCATGTTGCGTTACTAGCGTCTCTACTGGTACAATGAAAAACAACGAATTGTGATTAGACTGGACTCCAGAAGCATCGACTCGTGGCGAGTGTCTGTTTGAGTCGTTTGTGAGCAATGCAAACAACTCGCCATCGAGGAACTATAAAAAAACGCCGTGTAAAAACATCCTTGTTAAGCCACATAGTGACATACGTAAGCGGCTGGCTTCAAGTTATGCTCATCTACTGTGTAGTGGGTGTACGTTTCTTACGTTGGCGTAGATATCTCTGGCGTCGCTTGTTTTATGGGTTGGAAAGTACACAAATATATATGAAACAAACTCTGCTCATCGTGCGTCATGGGCAAACGACCTGGAATGTGGAGCATCGCCTTCCAGGGCAGCTTCCTGGTGTCGCACTCAATGAGAATGGTCGGCAGCAAGCAGCGCGGCTCGCCGAGGCCCTTACCGTGCTTCCAATTAGTGCCATTATCAGTAGTCCGCTTGAACGTGCTCGTGATACAGCAGAAATTATTGCCAAAGGCCGGAATATTCCTATCGAATTAGAGCCAGACCTGATGGATACCCAGATTGGAAGTTGGGCTGGACAAGTCATCGAAGACGTCGCAAAGAATGATCCAGCTTGGAAAGAATATGTACGTAATCCGAATGTTGCTCCTGACGGCGTTGAGACCTTTCCACAGGTACAGCAGCGTGTTGTGGCGGCAATTGAGCGTTGGCGGACTCAGGAAAACGTTGGTCCTTACCCTGTATTTGTTGCACATGCCGATGTTATTAAACTACTGGTTGCACATTTTTCAGGATTGGAAGCAGGAAAAGCAGGGACACTTCATATAGACAATGCCTCGGTGAGCCTTGTTGAATTAGAGAACGAGCAACCTCCACAAGTCATCGCCATCAGCTGGAGTCCCAATCCTGGCTGGCTAAAAGCTCCAACACCTGAAATCTTGAAAAAGCCTACCCCTACCGAAGAAAAAGGCGAACAGTTAGAGTAACTGAACGCTCTCTGATTATATCTGGAAGGGAATACTACCATGTTTGATCCACATGACCCTTATGAACGCTATTACTGGCACTATGAATCTCGACGTCCACTTTCAGTAGCACAGATCGTTGCACTACAGAGTGTTGATGCAGAAACGGCTGGTCTTATCTGGTTGTTGCTGGAATGTGGAGCCTCACTCACTGTGGCGGGTCCAACAGACCCACAGCCAGGAGTAGGCAAGACGACGACGCTCAATGCACTGCTGCAGTTTCTGCCTGAAGGAACAGCTCTCGTGTATATGTCTGGCATGTACGAGAACTTTGCATTTACACGTATCCCAGATATTGAACCCAAGACAACCTGTGCACTGTGTAACGAGGTGAGTGATCATCTCCCGATTTACATGTGGGGGCGCATTGCACGTCGCTACCTCACGCTTCCCAGTAAAGGATTTCGTGTAGCGACAAGTGTACATGCCGACACAATCAACGATGTTATGCATATGTATAGTCAAGACTTACATCTCAACTCAGATGATATACGTCGTCTAGGACTCATTATCAATATAGGGTTAGTCGGACGTACGTATCCACCACGTCGTCGCTGGTTTTCTACGCACTTTGTACCACCGCAAGCGGACCCAAAGCATCCTGATGTTGTCGTTCCTACTCCGCTCTCTTTGTGGAATGAGTATGATGATACTTTTGAGCATGCCGACCAGTCCACTCTTGATGAACTTGCTACCTATGTAGGAGTGACGCCACAAGAGTTTACTAAGGCACTCAAACTGCGAGTCGATTGCTTAAAGGATATTTCACAGGGGACGGGTATCGGGTCACGTGAGATGTTTGATGCTGTGAATGACCTGCGCACACGTTCTTCGCAACCATAATGAACGAAGAAATAGAAATCCTATAGAAAGTGTTCTCCTTAGTGATAAAAGAAAGGAGTATATCATGCTGGGACAAAATACATCTGTCGGTGCTGGACGCTGGCCCCGCATCTGTGCTGAACGTCGCTAACAATCGAGAAGAGGAGCAATACCTGACATGTCGCATACCATCGCCATGCTCAGCGTTCATACGTCCCCACTCGATAATCCGGGACGCACAAAGGACGCAGGAGGCATGAATGTTTATATACGCGAATTGGCAACAGAACTGGGCCGTCGCGGAAACACAGTAGACATCTTTACCCGTCAAACACACGAACAAACACCACAAATTGTACAGTTTGCACCAAATGTGCGCGTCATTCATATTCACGCAGGACCAACAGTACCACTTCACAAAAACAGTCTTTTTCCCTATATTCATTCTTTTGTAACTCAAGTCACCATGTTCGCTGATGCGGAAGCACGTCACTATGACATCCTTCATAGTCACTATTGGCTTTCAGGCGTTGCTGGAGTTAAATTAGCGTGGCGTTGGGACATTCCACATGTGACCATGTTTCATACACTCGCACGTTTAAAGCAACTAGCTCATCCTAGCGAACAAGAACCGCAACAACGCCTGGATATGGAGCAACGCTTGCTACAATCGGTGGATTGTGTGATTGCTGCCACTCCTGATGAGCGCACACAAATGACGCGTTATTGTGGTGCGCCAACAAATCGTGTACATGTTATTCCTTGTGGCGTCGATCTCGAATTGTTCGTACCATATCCGCAACAACAGGCACGTATACATCTGGGCTTAGACACACAACAACCTCTACTACTCTTTGCTGGTAGACTTGATCCATTTAAAGGGCCTGACATCCTGCTACGTGCTGCTTCAATGATGGAGAAAAAAGCGCAAATAGTAATCGTTGGCGGCTCGTTAAATGACGACAAGGACCTTCAAAATTTACGTGTACTAGCCTCAGAACTGAATATCGAACAACATGTACGATTTGTAGGGGCACAACCACAACAGGCTCTACCTTACCTCTATAGTGCTGCTGATGTAACCGTAGTTCCTTCATATCACGAGAGCTTTGGCCTTGTCGCGGTTGAGTCGCTTGCGTGTGGCACACCTGTTGTTGCGACACGTGCGGGCGGTTTGATGACCATTATACATAACGACGAAAACGGTTATCTGGTGCCGCGTTGCCCAGGTTTCTTTGCCGAAAGACTGGATGCGATACTGCGTATTCCAGCAATAAGGGCGCGATTACAACAAGAGGCACGTCGTTCTGTTCTCCAATTTAGCTGGCAAAGTGTCGCTAATCAAATGGAGAATGTTTATGCTGATCTTGTAAATGCACCGAGAACAGTCGCAATATCCTCTTAATATGTACCATGTAGGGGCTATAATTCATTACGCCAAAGTCGCACACTATAGGCCGACTTTGGCGTAATGAATTATAGCCCCTACACGGTTACACATCTTTGCTAGTACTCATAACTAACTATTTTTTGAAATCTCCTATCCAATAGGGTAGACTTTCATCGCTCTCTATGGTATAATCGACTTCATTAGCAAAGCATATTCGGGCGTACATATCAGCCTACACAATCACAACATCGTCGTTTTGAAGTTGTTTGGCATCAGGTCATGTACATCCAGCTAGTTGCTGGATGAGAATTGGAATGCGTATGTATTCAGTCTCATTGAAATTGCATGTTGCATCGTTGCATCTGATGCGGTTAACACAGACTGATTTTGACGCGTAAACACACACTAGGAGCAGAATGTTCCTGGTGTTTTTTATTTCTCAGTTTATTCATCTTTATACACGCATTGGCTTTTGGGCTCATTGATTCTTCTTTCTTCCTTGGGCCACTACTCTACCAGTTGGTGGAGGTCGATAAGATAAGTATTTATGAAAGGAGGAGGTGCTTCCCTTCAACTATTCAAGAACTGCTTGAATAAGATGAAAATCTTATACTTTATCATGGTGCGATACTACGGACGCTTACAGTTATGCAATTGTGCATGAACTGTGTAGGCTACGCCACAGAAGCGTAGAGGACAGAAAATGTGGACGCGGAGTGGTTGCTAGATTTTCAAGGAGATAGCTTATGAACTCAAGTATGATCAGCAAAATCGCAAAAGCCAAACGATACGCAGAGGAACCAGAGCGCATTCAGTTCACACACTTTGAAGCGAAATTTCAGGGCGAGAACGATGTTCATACAACGAACTTTGATGATGGCGAGTGGACCTGTACTTGCCGCTTCTTCCATGATTGGGGCGACTGCTGCCACACGATGGCGATGCAACGTGTGCTAGGTGTAACTATTCCATCAGTCCACCGCCACGGTGTTCCTATGGGCTTAGGCACCAGCCCCTTGGTACACTAAGCAGGACAATACCTGTTTTGCTTACAAGGATAAAGTACTCGTGTATATACGATATCGAACGCAAACATCAAGAAGCACTGACTCCATACGAGCAGTGCTTTTCTTGTTTCTTGCTAAGTATTGGTTTCTAATTAAGCTCCTATGCCAGGAACAAAATAAAGTACGATAATTGCTATAAACATGATTGCGGCAAGGACGGCGATAAAGGCGAGATCTCTGCGTACATAGGAATAGTGTTCTGCGGTAATAAGTGTTGCCTGATTGCGTTGCGAGCGTTGCGCGGTTTTGCGGGCAGCTAGTCGTGCAGAGGCACTTCCCTTAGCAGGTACAACAGGCACTTCTACCGCTGCAGGTGCTTTTGGAGCCACAGTTTCAGCAGGTGTGATATCGGTAACTATGCTGCTAGACTTGGCTTTTTTCTGTGGCACTGTTGATAGTGCTGCAAATTCTTCGGTCGCTACACTGCTAGATTTGGCTTTTTTCTGCGGCACGGTTGGCAGTGCTGCAAGTTCCGAGGAAGGTTCAGTAGCAGAAGATGTTTCATACGTTGAAGCGACAAGGGTTGGCTCCTCTGCTATTTCGCTCTTCTCTTCAATATCGCGTTCCTGAACCTGAGATACAGGCCGAACAAGCTCAAAACTCTTTTGTGTCTTTGGTTTAGTACGTTGCACTCCACTTCGTGCAGGCGTTGCTTTCTTTGGCATATTTTCCTCCCTGCCCGACAGCTCAGGAGAGCTTTCCGGCTTTTCGAGCGTCGCTAACTATCTTTGAGGCCATTATACATGAAACGTAAAGTATCGTCGAGTGGGTCATGCTGAAATTTGACAAAGAGCGTCTTTCTATGCTACTCTAAGCTTGGCAAGAAGGGCATTCTATGTACCATTACCAAATCCAAAACGACGCTATAGCAAAGAGGCTAGCCCAGTTATGGCTAGTCATTTTTTATATACGAAGTTCAATAAAGTACAAATACGATTCGTAGGGACCAGATGTATCGCGTCCGCCGCGCAATTTATTGCGTGATGGATGTTCCACTCATATCTTTTTGTAAAATATAGGCGATAAATCGCACATGGACGCGATACATCTGGCCCCTACGAATATCCTCCCCATTTAATGTACAAATATTCTCAACACAAAATAGGAAAAACATCATGGCACGAATAGTCGTCGCAATGAGCGGCGGCGTGGATAGCTCAGTCGCCGCTGCACTACTAAAAGAGCAAGGTCACGAAGTAATTGGTATTATGTTGCGCCTCTGGTCTGAACCGGGCGTTATCGAGTCAGAAGACGATGGTGTCGAGCGTGTGGCGCAAAATAAATGTTGCTCGCTTGAGTCTGTCGATGATGCGCGTCGTGTTGCTCGTATGCTTGATATTCCATTCTATCTTGTCAACGTGGAAGAAGAGTTTAAACATAAAATAGTTGACTCCTTTTATGAAGATTATGTCGCAGGCCGCACTCCAAATCCATGCCTGACATGTAACCGTCATATTCGCTTTACCGTGTTGCTCAATCGTGCGCTGGCACTCGATGCAGATTATCTAGCGACAGGACATTATGTCCAGGTTGATGATGATCCTAACACTGGCAAGCGGCGACTTCGACGGGCTGTTGATCCTGAAAAAGATCAATCCTATGTATTGCATGTGCTAAATCAACATCAGCTTGCTCATGCCTGCTTCCCATTAGGGAGTTACACCAAGCCACAAGTACGAGCAATGGCAGCCGAGCGTGGTATGACCGTTGCAACAAAGGCCGAAAGTCAAGAGATATGCTTTGTTGCACAAAACGACTATCGCGGCTTTATTGATCGCTATGCTGCGAAGCACGGTGACTATGAGCCAGAACTGGTAGGAGCAGGAGTCGCAACCGCTACAAGACCACTCATCACACTGCCAAAGCCCGGACCAATTTACGATCAGCAAGGCAAAACATTGGGTCGGCATCGTGGCTTGGCCTACTACACTATTGGACAACGCAAAGGATTGGGTCTCACCTCTTCTGAACCATTGCATGTACTTGATATTGATGCTGAACGAAATGCTATTGTTGTTGGTCCAGCTGTTGCATTGGATAAGCACACATTTGTTGTCGGCAATATGCATTATCTGAGTGATGATACGCCGAGCACACCATTTGACGCGTTGGTACGAGTGCGCTATAAGGCTATCGAGCAGCCTGCGCTTGTTACTCCCATTGAGGGAAATCGTGTGCAGGTAACACTAAAAAATCCACAACGGGCTATCACCCCAGGACAGGCAGCCGTTTTTTATGGCGGAGCTATGGGTGATGAGGTGTTGTGTGGAGGCATCATTGAATGACAGATCAAGCACATATTAGAAATTTTTGTATTGTTGCACACATAGATCATGGGAAGTCAACGCTTGCTGATAGGCTCTTGGAGTACACAGGTACCGTCTCCAAGCGTGACATGATGGAGCAGACGCTCGACCAGATGGACTTAGAGCGTGAAAAAGGTATCACTATCAAAGCGCAGGCGGTTCGCATGCGCTATATGGCCCTGAATGGTGAAGAATACGAACTGAACCTGATCGACACACCTGGACACGTAGACTTCACCTATGAAGTCTCGCGTAGTCTTGCTGCCTGTGAAGGTGCCTTGCTTGTTATCGACGCAACGCAGGGAATCGAAGCCCAGACATTAGCGAATCTCTATCTTGCGCTAGAGGCTGACCTTGCTATTATTCCGGTGATTAACAAAATTGACCTGCCCAGTGCTGATCCCGAAAAGGTGAAGAAAGAGGTAGAGGAAGTCATCGGCATACCGGGTGAAGAGTGTATTCTTGCCTCCGCAAAAGAGGGTATCGGCACACAAGATATCCTTGAGGCGGTGATTAAACAAATTTCGCAGCCAAAAGGGGATACAGAGAAGCCACTCCGCGCGCTGGTCTTCGACTCTCACTACGATGCATATAAAGGTGTCATTGCTTACCTGCGCGTTGTCGATGGCAAGTTACGTACCAACGAGCGTGTCTCGATGATGGCTGTGGGTAGCACAACCGATATCCTTGAGGCTGGCTACTTTCATCCGCGTCTTACGTCAGCCGAAGAACTTACAACGGGCGAGGTTGGTTATATCGCAACTGGCTTCAAAAATGTCAAAGACTGCCGTGTCGGTGATACCGTGACTATTCCAAGTGCTTTGGGCGATGTCGAGATGTTACCGGGCTATAAACCTGCCAAACCAATGGTGTTTGCGGGTCTCTACCCGGTAGAAGGCAGCGAATATCCACTCCTACGTGAAGCGTTAGATCGTTTACGGCTGAATGACGCCTCGCTCTTTTACGAACCAGAAACCTCAAACGCGCTAGGCTTTGGCTTTCGTTGTGGTTTCTTGGGCCTCTTGCATATGGAAATTATTCAGGAACGCATCGAGCGCGAGTATAACCTGGATATTCTCGCCACTGCACCAAGCGTTGAATACCACGTATTGAAAACCGATGGCGAGAGTATTGAAGTTGACAATCCATCGGAGATGCCGCCGACGAATGAGATCGAGGACATCGAGGAACCGATGATGGAAATATCGGTCTTCGCGCCTTCAAACTATATTGGCACGATTATGGACCTCGTGATTACCCGTCGAGGCATCTTCAAGGAAGTAAAGTATATTGAGGCAACGCGTGTTCTCTTAACCTACACGATGCCGCTTGGTGAGGTAATCATTGATTTCTACGATCAACTGAAGTCACGCACACAAGGCTATGCCTCGCTAGACTACACCTTCGGAACCTATCAATCTTCCGACCTTGTGAAGCTTGATATTCTTGTCAATGGACATCCTGTTGATGCACTCTCGCTGATTATTCACCGCGATAAGGCATACTATCAAGGTCGTGCGCTCGTCGAGAAGTTACGTGGACTCATTCCTAGACAACTCTTTGAAGTGCCGATTCAGGCTGCAATTGGCTCCAAGATCATTGCACGTGAGACCGTGCGAGCCATGCGCAAAGATGTGCTGGCTAAGTGTTACGGCGGTGACATTTCCCGTAAGCGTAAACTGCTAGAGAAGCAAAAAGAAGGCAAGAAACGCATGAAAATGGTAGGAAATGTGGAAATACCACAAGAGGCATTTATGGCGGTACTCTCACTAGGGGAGTAAAACAGAAAAAGACAGGATGGTGGCTGTGCTACCATCCTGTCTTTTTCTGTTCTATTCATGCGTTACCAAAGATGAGTGCGGCTGCGAATACAAGAATACCTCCACCAACGACCTGCACAACTGACAGCCACCAACTTGTGCCAAAGTAGCGATGACGAATTGCAGATATAATAATAAGCTCTACTGCGACGACAACATATGCGACATAGAGGGCGATATGTACATTTGGAATAAGAAAGGGGAGTGTATGTAGTGCTCCGCCAAAGAAAGTCATGAGGCCCGTAATTCCACCTCGAATGATGGGGCTACCGCGTCCAGTCAATTGACCATCATCTGACAAAGCCTCTGAGAAGGCCATACTAATGCCCGCGCCTGTTGCCGAAGCCATACCCACAAGAAATGTTGTGAATGCGATATGTGTGGCGAATGCAGTCGCAAAAATTGGAGCGAGTGTTGAGACCGAGCCATCCATAAGGCCAGCCAGTCCTGGTTGCACGACACGTAGCAGAAAGTTGTGTGCTGTCGCATCGCTGTTGTCCCTTGATGTTAGCCCCTTAACTATCTCTGCAAGTTGCTCTCTGGTTGTACCAGGAGTTTCCTCAAGTTCTTTTTGTTCTGTAGTCTTTTGTTCCGCTTGCTCTGTAGCGTGGTTTTCCACACTACTCGGCTCCTGTGATAGTGGTTGCTGTTCTAACGACATGCGCCTTACTCCCTCTAAACATCAATATATGCTTGACTTATCTACTGCTGATATGTTGCGCTCGTTTGACAGGACGCGCACCGTCCATAGAGACGTACTTCATGTGTATCTAGTTCAATACCTGCTGCCTGTGCTGCTTGCTGTAAGACTTGCTGTGATACCGTCACCTCAAGGGGAAGATCAAGCAGTGCTCCACAATTCGTGCAGACTCCGTGGTCGTGCCGTGTTGTGCGTCCATCATAACGTGAACTTCCATCGCCGTAAGATAACTCTTTGATATATTCTTGCTCGACGAGGTGTCCTAAGATGCGATAGACGCTCGCTAGCCCTATACGAGGGCGCACCTGCTTTACCCTCTCGTACACCTCCAAAGCAGTTGGATGTGTTTGTACCGAGCGTACAACATCCAGGACTGCCTGAGCGTTCGTGTTTAGTTTCTCTTTTACCATGTTAGTACACCCTAATAATGAGAATTATTCTCACTCCTTCTCTAATAGAATATATCATAGGTGCCACGCTGTCAAGGTTTGAAAAGATACAAAACAAAAAGACAAAGGCGCAAAAATATCATGTTGACAACATCTCCGATTTCGTGTAATATACTTTCGTCGTAACTTTAGTTATGCGACATCATTCGGGTGTGGCCAAGTGGTAAGGCAGCGGTCTTTGGATCCGCCATTCCCAAGTTCGAATCTTGGCACCCGAGCCAATATTTCTTTCCGCGTAGAGGCGCAGTGATATCTTTCTCTGCGCTCTATTTATATGTTTATAGAGAAAACAAAAAAAGGTTTGTATATCCGCTCATGAATATATATGCGACCGTGGTACTTGCAGCAGGCAAGGGTACTCGGATGCGTTCAAAATTGCCCAAAGTCCTTCACCCTCTGGCAGGTTTGCCATTGATAGCGCATGTACTCAACGCTGTTGAAGCTATTCCTTCAGTACTTTCTTCTTTCAGTTCTGTCATGCCTGTCTCCACACATAAACCCATTGTTGTGCTTGGACATGAGGCACCGCAGATAGAAGCTGCCTTTGGGGAGCAGTATCTGTATACTCTTCAGGAAGAGCAACTGGGAACGGGCCATGCTGTACTCTCTGCACAATCAACCGTTGACGCGCTGTATCCGCTACCTCAAACTGTGCTGGTATGCTATGGTGACACACCACTTGTAAGCAGCAATATGCTGGCAAATGTGCTGTATGAGCATATCGCGCAACAGGCTACTGTTACCTTTCTTACTGCTACGACAGAACAACCTTCCGATTTTGGTCGTGTTGTCCGTGACCCACAGGGACGTGTGCGTGAGATTGTAGAAGTGAAACGCGCGACGCCAGAGCAGAAGCGCATCAAAGAAGTAAACTCTGGTGTGTACTGCTTTGATCGAGGATGGCTTTGGGAAACACTGCGTGCGTTACCACGCAATGCTTCTGGTGAATACTATCTCACCGATCTAGTAGGAATAGCAGGTGTGCAAGAGCGTGTTATAACTACTGTGAATGGTACATTGGATGAGACAATCGGTGTCAATGATCGTGTGCAGCTCGCTGAAGCAGAACACTTGCTGAGAAAGCGCATTCTTGAGCAACATATGTATGCAGGTGTGACCATTGTTGATCCTGCCACAACATACATCGATGCCACCGTTTCTATTGGTATGGATACAGTTATTCTTCCTGGTACGATGCTTACAGGCAAGACAACCGTTGGGAGCGATTGTCGTATTGGACCAAACACCACTATTGATGCATCAACGATAGGAGAACGATGCATCATTCGAGGGTCTGCACTAGAGGAGACGACGCTTGAAGACGATGTACGTGTAGGTCCTTTCAGTCATTGTCGCTCCGGTGCATACCTTGCGCATAATGTGCGTATGGGTAACTTCGGAGAAGTAAAAAATTCGTATATTGGAGCCGAGACCGATATGCATCATTTTAGCTATCTCGGCGATGCCACTGTCGGCGAACATACGAATATCGCTGCTGGCACTATTACCTCTAACTTTGATGGTAAGCAGAAGCATCACACCGAAATTGGAGCAGGAGCCTTCATTGGATGCGATACGATACTTGTTGCACCAGTAACAGTTGGTGAGTATGCATATACTGGAGCAGGAGCGGTTGTTACCCGCGATGTTCCACCGCATACACTCGTCGTAGGTGTTCCTGCGCATGTGTTGCGTGTCATGCAACCGCCGGATACCTCAAGTGTAGAGAGTGATAAAAAGGAGTAATAGCAGCTATGGACGGCCCTGGCCTTGCAAGTATAGCCGCTGGAATTGATTTTCATATCCCACAGTTTGATGCAGCAGCATGGCTTCAACTAACGGTCCTTTTCGCAACATTAATCCTCTGTGGTCTCGCCTCTGCTGCTGAAACAGCATTTACCTCTATTAGCCGTATCAAACTTAAAAACCTTGTTGAAGAAGGCGATACTAAAGCGGCTGATATTGAGCGTCTTTTAGCTGAGCCAAATACATTTTTGTCTTCTATTCTTATCGTTAATAGTGTCGCTGTTATCGTTGCATCAAGTTTGGCGACAGTCCTTGCATTACGTTTTTCAGCAACGTATGGTGAACTACTTTCATCTATTGTTATATCGCTTGTCGTCTTAATTTTTTGTGAAATCACGCCGAAAACAGCAGCAGTACAAAATCCTTTGCGTTGGGCACGTGCTCTTATCGGTCTTGTCAAAGGGACCGCATGGGTGCTGCATCCAGTCGTAGTCATGCTAGGCGGTATCACCTCATTCTTTGTACGTATGCTTGGTGGGCAGATAAAACATAACAGCCCATTCGTAACGGAGGAAGAACTTCGTCTATTAGTCACCGTAGGTGAGGAGGAAGGAGTACTCGAAGAGGAAGAGACGGATATGATTCATAGTATCTTCGAGTTTGCCGATACCACTGTACGCGAAGTCATGGTTCCGCGCATTGACATGGTAACACTTGACAGTAACGCGACAGTGACGGAAGCAGTTGATGTTGCACTGCAAGGTGGCTTTTCACGCATCCCTGTCTATGAGGAGAGCGTTGGTATCGACGAGATCATTGGCGTCCTATATACGAAAGACATGCTGAAACAACTACGCGAGGGTCATAATACTTTCCCAATACGTGATCTCGTACGCTCTGCCTACTTTGTGCCTGAAAGCAAGAAACTCGACGATCTGCTCCGTGAGATACGTCAGAAGCGTGTTCACATGGTAATCGTCGTAGATGAGTACGGGTCGGTTGCTGGCCTTGTTACTATCGAAGACTTGGTAGAAGAAATTGTTGGTGATATCCAGGACGAGTATGATCACGAAGAAGTACTGTACGAAAAAGTCAATGAAAACGAATATATCTTCGATGCGAAAATCAACATCTACGAGTTTAGCGATATGATGGATATGAAGCTCGAAGAGGGCGACTATGAGACGCTTGGGGGTTTTGTCTATGAACAACTTGATAAAATTCCTATTGCTGGCGATATGACTACCTATAAAGATTTGAAGTTTACTGTGCTGGCAACCAAGGGACGACGTATTACAAAAATACGAGTTGAGCGAATACAACCAGACGTTCCTCAAATTGAAGGCCCCGCCACTGACATACGCCTTTTGCCTTCACCAGAAGAACAAGATGAAAAAAGGCGTCAGGGTGAAAGAACTGTGCCAGCTCAACAGCCTGAATACAGGGGGGCATAACTATGGCTCATTTGCTCCCTTCTTTTCCTCCCTCTGTACGCATTGTCGAGGTCGGGCCACGTGACGGTTTACAGAATGAAAAGGTATATGTTTCAACCGAGCAGAAAATACACTTTATCAACTTGCTGAGTGAAGCAGGATTATCGGTCGTAGAAGCTACGTCGTTTGTCAGCCCGCGCGCAATTCCACAACTAAGTGATGCCACCGCTGTCATGGCTGGTATTACACAGCATCCGGGCATCCACTACCCTGTTTTGGTTCCCAATCTTAAAGGAATGGAGCGTGCAATTACTGCTGGTGTACGTTCTGTTTCTGTCTTTACTGCGGCGAGTGAAAGTTTTACGCATCACAACATTCATGCAACAATCGCGGAAAGTCTTGCAAACTTTCGACCCGTTGTGACACTCGCGCAACAGGAGCATATTCCTGTGCGTGGCTACATCTCAACTGTTTTTGGGTGCCCCTATGAAGGAGTTGTAGACCCACAGCGTGTTCTCTCTGTAGCACAGGCATTGTTAGAAATGGGTATAGAAGAGATTTCACTTGGAGATACTATCGGTGTTGCAACACCAATACAGGTTATGGAAATGATAGACCTGTTAACAGCACATAGTATTTCAGTTAAGCAAATAGCTGTTCATTTTCATGATACACGTGGAACAGCCCTAGCGAATGTCCTGGCATCATTGCAGATGGGGATCAGTACCGTTGACTCGTCAGTAGGCGGGCTTGGTGGTTGTCCCTACGCTCCTGGTGCAGCAGGAAATCTAGCGACGGAAGACCTGCTCTATATGCTTCATGGTATGAACATTGAGACTGGCGTAAACCTAGAAAAAGTCGTAGAGGCGACAAGCTATATTGCTCCTCTCCTGGGGCACGCCCCTACAAGCAAGTATTATCAGGCTCAGCAAGCTGCCTGCATTCCAAATATTGGTACTTAATTATATATACGAATATATTTGTAGGGACCGATGTATCGCGTCCTCTTGATAATCAAATACCAATGAGGACGCGATACATCGGCCCCTACCTAATGTGTTTTTAGGTATTAAATAGCTGCGTTGAGCTGAGCATCTCCACTCGCTATAATTTGTTGTTCTGTCAGATTGCCAGCGTTCTCGTCGGAAGGTGACAGTGCAGTTGCGGTCTTGTCAAGCTCCACTGTTATATCTGGCTTGATGCCATTGTCACGAATGAACTTTCCTTTAGGAGTGAGCCATTCCTGTGTGCCTAAAAGGATGGCTGAACCATCCGAAAGCGAGTATTGCTGCAACACGGTACCAGTCCCAAATGTTGTCGTACCAATGATTGTAGCTCTGTTGTTATCATGTAACGCTCCTGATACAATCTCTGCAGCACTTGCGGTATTTTTGTTTGTAAGAATAACAATGGTATCGGTTGTATCAATTGTGTTGCCTGTTACTGGAATAGGTGTTTGTTGTCCTGTGCTATCCTGTTCAAGCAGAACATTTCCTTTCGGCACGAAGTAACTTGCGGTATCAATAGCTGCTTGCAGATAGCCTCCTGGATTATCGCGTAAATCAAGGATGATTTTCTTTGCGCCCAACTTTTTTGCCTCGGCAAGGGAACTTTTTAGTTGGTCTGTCACACCGTCAGCAAATTGTACAATCTGAATGTGGGCAATATGACTTTCTGGTATATAATGCATCACGACATTTTGTACTGTAATTTCTGCACGGGTCACTTTGATCGTCACAGGTTGCTCGACGCCTGTGCGCTGTACGGTAATGGCGGTAGTCGTGGGTTTACTTCCAAGAATCCCACTAACGGTTGGAATATCTTTTCCTTTGACATCCTGACCGTCTATAGCGATGATCGCATCATTACGCTTAAAGCCAGCCTTCGCAGCAGGTGAACCAGGAATGGTAGAAGAAATGATGACTAGCTTTCTTTGTGCGTCATAGGACAAATACAGGCCGAAGCCTTTGTACGTGCCACTCAACTGCTGATTTTCAGATTGCACTTGCTGGGGAGTAAGAAAGCGTGTATGACCTGTGTCATGTAGTGAGTCAACCATGCTTCCAATTGCACTATATGACATGTTCTTATAGTTTACAGCCTTACGATCAACATAGTGCTGATCAATGGTATCCCACGCTTGCTGAATAAGTTGTGAGTAGGAATGCGATGAATCGCTTTGAGTGAAGGTGTCGCCAAAGAACTGGTGACTGAACCAACCACCAAAGAATGCAATGACTACAAGAGCCGTTACAGCGAGAAAAGGTCCCAAAAGATGCCGAGATTGTTGGCGCGGAGCGGGCAATCCCTGCTGCTGCCTTTGCCGATGTGGATAGACATCATCGTCATCACTTGTGTTGTTAAGGTCATAGGGTTTAGAGCCATTGCCATTAGACGCCGGTAGTTTAGGCGGAACAGTATTCTGCTCTTCATACCAACGTGGATCGTCGTATCTACTCACGGCGTATTATCCTCCGTATCCTTTACGAATACTTTCGTCTCTTTGAATTTTATGTCTTACGGAATAATTCTATCTTAGTAGTCTACCCTAGAAAAGTCAATCGGCATGTTTCAAGGATATAACAAATAAGGGTGTAGTTTAAATAAACCACACCCTTATGATGTAACTATAAGATTATACTGTTCTCTATTGTAGTGAAGCAAACGCACTGCCAAGCCATCAGCATAATTACTGCTGAGAAGCCTCTTCTGCTGGAATTATGTTGGTAACTATTACCTCATCATCCTCAGACGCGGGAGCGGAGGAAGTTGTTGGTGAGTCTGTGCTTACCAGATCGTTTTGAGTATTCTGAGGTGCCTTGGTTTGGGCAGAGGAACTATGTTTACTAACTGGTGCTTGTTTCTTAGGTGGTTCCCATCCTGGGGCACGCGAAACAATCATTGACATCATGCGACCTTCCATCATGGGCGAGCGCTCAATGGTGGCGGTCCCTTTCAACACTTCCGCGATCTCGTCTAGCAGTTTCCGACCAAGGTCTGGGTGACGCATCTCGGCCCCTCGAAACTGAACACTCACGCGTACTTTATCGCCTTCTGCCAAAAACTCTTGAATCTTGCGGGTCTTTACTTCTACATCATGATCGTCAGTACGTGGGCGCATACGAATCTCTTTAAGCGTAACCGTCTTTTGATTCTTACGAGCCTCATTTTCTTTTTTTGCTTGCTCGTACTTGTGGCGACCATAATCCATAATCTTACACACGGGGGGTATCGCGTTAGGCGATATTTCTACAAGGTCCAAATTTCTGTCACGAGCAATATCTAACGCACGCATCGGTACCATAACGCCGATCATCTCGCCGTTTTCATCAATCAAGCGTACTTCACGGGCGCGAATACGCTCATTTACTCGCGTCTCACGTGGACGTTCATTGCTCCGAAAATCCCTATTGATAGGCCAATCCTCCTCTTAAAAACTTGTCAAAAACATACATCTCTGGATTGCTAAAGTGTAGCATATCACAGACTGCAAGTCAAACAATATTGCCTACGAAATATAACAAATTGTAGGGCTACCCTATTCCGCTCATTACAGTAGCATGCGCTACAAAAACCTACTATTCACAAAAGTTTTCTGCCGTAGTTCCGCATTTTATGGTATACTTATCGGTGCAACCGTTTTTATGTCAATTTGTATCCTCTCGTTAAGAAAGTATGTACCAGCATTGCACAAGGCCGAAACGAAGGAGGCTCAGACGTGAGCGGTAACAGTATCGTTGGTCATTCACAAGCATCTCTCCCTCTGTCCGCACTATTTCGCTTTTCGTCTCGTCCCAATCGAGCACATACTATTCATTGGCGTACATGGGGAGAAGGCGCATTTCAGGAGGCTGTCCAACAGGATAAGCCTATTTTTTTGCTTATTACCTCTTCTTGGTGCCAGTGGTGTCATATCATGGATGAGACAACGCTTTCAGAGACGAGCATCATCACAATCATAAATAATGATTATATTCCCATTCGGGTTGATAGTGATATGCGTCCTGATATCAATACACGATACAATCAAAATGGCTGGCCCAGTGTTGTCTTGCTCTCTTCAGAAGGCGAGACTTTGTGGGGTGGAGTCTATGTCCCTCCCAAGCAAATGCTTTACTATCTGGGGCATATTCGACGCTACTACAGTGAGCATCGTCAAGAGATCGCGGATCAGGTACAGGTACTTCATGATGCTCGCTTTACTCGCAGCCTGACGCAGACATTGCCAGCAATTGGGCAACCTACTCTGCTTCACGAGCAACGCACTGCTTTGATAGATGTACCAAGACAAGCAAGTCTCGTGCTGCAAGACCTGTATGATACTGAGTATGGTGGTTTTACCATTCATAGACACCTCAAGTTTCCACATCCTGAAGCGTTGGAGCTGCTTTTACAACTCTCACAACATGAGCCGTCCTCTGCCACTACGTTGACCGAAATGGTACGCTATTCGCTAGAGCAGATGCGTGATGGGGGATTATGGGATAAAGAAGATGGTGGCTTCTTCCGCTATTCTGCTGCCAGTGATTGGAGTACACCTCATACCGAGAAGATGCTTGAAGAGAATGCGTCTTTATTGCATCTTCTTTTGTGTGCTGTCCAGGTGACACAAGATACACAATGGCATGAACTTGCACAACGTCTTGTTCTCTACTGCAACTCGACACTCTGGCTTTCTCACGTTGGCGTGTTTGCGGGAAGTCAGCATGCAGACGAAGAATATTATGAGCCAGCTTTGTATTCTCGTGCAACGAGGGAAATGCCCAGTATAGATGCTACTGTCTACACATCATGGAATGCTCACATGGCCTCGACGTATCTCTTGGCGGCAGAGGTGTTACAGCAACCTGCCCTAGATACTATGGCACTTACAATTCTCGATTGGTTGTGTGAACACATGGTACACAGCAAGGGCTATGTCTATCATTATGCGGTAGATGGACATGTTGCGCTTTCAGGTCAGTTAGCAGACAGTGTATGGCTGACACGAGCACTGCTTGACGCTTATGAACGTCATCACGCGGAAAAGTATTTACAAACAGCTATTCTCCTGATGCGTTCTGCCTATCAGGAACTCTTTGATGCAGAAAGCGGCTTATTGTATGACGGACCATATGATGAGCATGCAGTGGGACGTGCTGCTATGCGTATGCATTCTTTGACAGAGAATGCCCTTGCAGCGGAGTGCTTGTTTCATGTCGCTGTATACACTGAGCAAAAAGATTTGCATGATATAGGTCTACGTGTCCTTTCTAGTTGTCTTGATATGTATAGACGCACAGGTATTCAGGGTGCAACATACGTAAGCGTCGTGTTACATGCTATCGAGAATACATGGTTATAGTGTTAATGTGAAGGAAACGTCATGGGCGTTTCCTTCACACATGAATTATGAAACTGTTGCCTTCGTTTTCAACATCTGCGTCAGTTCGCTCACAACATCATAGCGTCCATAGGATGGTGTCAGGTATACGCCTTGTATCATGCCACGTGCCTCCTGTAACAATTCTTGTGCGAGTTGTAGACCAACTCTATGCCCATGATCGCCAGCTTCGCGCATACGTGTGCGAACATCGTCAGGGATGGTGATGCCCGGAACCTCGTTATGTAGAAATTCCGCGTGACGTGAGCTATGGAGAGGAATGCTTCCGAGTAGTATAGGAATGGAAGGCATACCAACGCGACGGAGGAAGCGTTCTAGCGGCGCAATTTCATAGATTGGTTGTGTCATGATATAGTGCGCGCCAGCCGCCAGTTTACGCTGATACTTCTCGATTTCATGCTCCGTTTCTTCTTCCGTCATATTGAGATTCAATGCACATCCAATATGAAACGAGGCTTGCGTACCGATTGATGAGCCTGCCGCATCGTGACCTTCGTTCATACCGCGTAGAATTTGGATCAAGCCAGACGAGTCCACATCCCATACACCTGTTGTATTAGGGTAATCACCAACACGCACGGGATCGCCAGTAAGCGCAAGCACATTACGTATTCCTAATGCATGTGCTCCTAGCAATTCGGACTGTAACGCCATCAAGTTGCGGTCGCGTGTCGTAAGATGAATAATCGTCTCAATACCTAAGTGGTCCTGTATCAAACGTGCCATCGCCATACATCCCATACGTACTCGTGCCATAGGACTGTCAGCGATATTGATGCAATCTACGCCAGCTTTTTGCAATAAGGCCGCACCTTCAAGAATTTTTGTTGGGTTGAGGCCCTTTGGTGGATCGAGTTCAACGCTTACTACAAAATCCTTTGCCGCTAACTTTCTCTGTAATGGTGTAAGTGAGCCTTGCGAGGGAAGCAACGTTTCCGCTTCTATCAGTTCCGCAATTGTCGTATTGCTTCGTGTAGTGATCGTTGCTCGTGTTGGCTGTGTTGTTTGTATCTCTTCGGGTGAAGGGCAACCATAGCAATCATCTAATGCCTTACGCATCGCTGCAATGTGACGTGGCGTGGTACCACAGCAGCCACCAATCAGGCGTATACCAGCCTGTGTAAAGCGAAGCGCGTAATCCGCAAAATAGTCTGGTGTCGATACATAGAAAAATCGGTTATCAATGCGTGTGGGCAGACCCGCATTTGGTTGAGCAGAGAAAAAGATGTCGCTTGTGTCAAATGACTGTCGTGCTGAAGCAATCATCTCTTCAAGTGCGTCAAACGTTCCTGCTGGTCCTACGCTACAATTTGCCCCAATCACATTGACCCCAAGATCACCGAGCACTGCTGCGACGCGTGCCGGTGATTGACCCGATAGCGTATGTCCGTCTTCATAAAAACTCATTTGTGCGACAATAGAAAGTCCACCTAGTTCCTGTGCAGCTAGGACTGCTTGCCGTAACTCTGCTAGGTTAGTGAACGTTTCCAGCATAACAATATCAATACCACCCTCTTGCAACGCCCCGATTTGCTCGCGAAAAATAGCGCGAAGCTCGCTCAAGCGATGCTCGTCTGGTGCTTGCAGAGGGCGACCTGTTGGACCTACTGCACCAGCAATGAAAACATGCTGCCCCGTTACTTCGCGTGCTTCAGCAGCTATCTTTGCGGCTCGATAGTTGATATCGCGCACCTTACTACCGAGCTTATGAGCTTCGAGTTTAACACGATTTGCACCGAACGTATTGGTCTCAATAATCTGTGCGCCCGCCGTAATATACTCGCGGTGAACGCCTTGAATAAGCTCTGGCCTCGTCAAGTTCAACTCGTCAAAGCACTGCTCGTAGGTTACGCCACGTGCATAAAGTAGTGTGCCCATCGCACCATCGCACAATAGAGGACGTTCGCGTAGTTGTTCGAGAAATACATGTTCCATAAAAAACTGCTCCCACCGGATAGAAAAGACTTGTTATTTCTTATTGTATCTCTTTTTGAGTATGTTGGTATACGTTTTAGTCAAGTAAGCAAGAAGTGCTCAACAAAAACGGCGTGGTCAACATG
>CAXUHF010000025.1:40007-52732 GCA_964250765.1 uncultured Ktedonobacteraceae bacterium
CCCCCCCCACCAACACCCGCCGCCCGTCCCCTCCCCCCCTGCCTTTTTCGCCCCCCCACTTCTTGCTTACTTTGTCGTATTTACCTTCACTGTGCGAGCTTTTGCATGCTCGGCTTTAGGCAGGTTAAGTGTTAGAATACCATCATTGTAATGAGCCTCAGCACGCTCCGAATTGATTGGGGAAGGGAGCGTGAAGGACTGCTGATACTGACCAGACTGGAAACTATGCCAGAGTGCTGTCGCACCCTCTGGTACCTGCACGTTTGTCGTCCACTTCAAGCTTAGCGTGTCTTGCTGTGCCGTGATCTCAACATCTTCTGGCTTAACACCAGGCATTGGAACCTGGAAGATGAAACTCTCAGAGGTCTCGAACAGGTTAGCACCAGCACCGCGATTGGTCGCTAAACTTCCCATGCTTGGTGAGATGAAGCTATCCGCAAAGAGGCGATCCATAGCTTCACGTAGAGAAACAGCTTCGTTAAATGGATTGTAGCGTGTAACGTTTGCCATTGTTTTTATCTCCTTTTCTCTAAAAGAAGTCTATTGAGGAAGTCCCTTGGACCTTCCTTATGTGTATTTGTTTTACTGGTCACAGTATATACGCTTTTGTGTTAGAGTAACGTATGAGGGATATAAGAAATATGTTAGAATTTTTGATAGTCCAGCTATCAAGGTTTCTGACATATTTTGTTAACGTACAAATTATTTGTGAGGAGTAAAAAGGAATGATACAAGGGGAAAGAGTACATTTGAGAGTAGTCACTGCTGCTGATCTCGCCCTTCTCACTACTTGGATGAATAACCTTAATTTTAACAGTGAGTACAATACATTTGGCCTTAAGCCTGCGGACTCTATAGAGAAGAGTTTTGCGGAAAACGGATTCCTGCGTCAGCAAAGTGGTCAGTTACTCATAGTTATTCAACCCGATACCGTTGTTGGAAATGTCTCTTATCATCAAGTACGCTATGGACCTAACGAGGGGAGCGTTGCATACAATATTGGTATTAGCATTGCTGTTGAACATCGTGGGAAAGGCTATGGAGTTGAGGCACAAAAGCTTTTAGCAAGTTATCTCTTCTCAACGTATCCTATTATGCGTGTCGAAGCTACCACAGACAAAGAGAATATCGCGGAGCAAAAAGCATTAGAGAAAGCAGGTTTTACGCGCGAAGGGGTGATGCGTCAGTCACAGTGGCGTACTGGTAGTTGGCACGACATGGTAGTATACAGCAAATTACGTGGAGAGTAGATGGAATACATGCTGTCAGGTATGATGGATCACTAGGTCTCCTTGCTTCATTCGTATAGCCATCGTGTTGGTAAGAAGTCTAGCACGTTGATTTATTCGATGCATACTGCTACAATGCCGCAAAGAGCCAAATACCTGGCGGGAGGGATACTAGATGACTGGAAAAGAACAACCATCAGCACAAGCTATAGAATATCTACTCAAGCGCGGCGTATCGCTGGTCGAAAAGGAAGCCGATATGCGACGCCTGCTGCTTGAAGGCAATAAGGGTCAGCCATTACGTGTCAAACTGGGAGTTGACCCAACACATCATGATTTGACGATTGGACACGCCGTTGTCTTCCGTAAGTTGCGCCAGTTCCAACGTTTGGGTCACAAAACGGTTGTCGTTATTGGCGACTGGACTGCACGTCTCGGTGATCCTAGTGGTCGTGAGGAAGCACGCAAACCACTGACCGAAGAGCAGGTCAACAAGAACGCTGAAACCTATCTTGACCAGTTTTTCAGAATAGTGGATCGTGACCAGACGGAAGTGCATTACCAGAGCGAGTGGTTCGACAAGTTCAACCTCGGCGATGCCATTAAATTGCTTGGCTACAAAACCGTGGCGCAGATGCTAGAGCGCGACGACTTCCAGAAGCGTTATAGAAGCGGTGTCGAAATCAACCTTGCTGAGTTTATGTATCCCTTATTGCAAGGTTATGACTCCGTTGCGCTTCGCTCCGACGTAGAGATTGGTGGTACCGACCAAACCTTCAACCTGCTTGTTGGGCGCGATTTACAACCAATCTTTGGGCAGGCCGCACAACAAATCCTTACCGTCAATCTGATCGTTGGCCTTGATGGTGTCAAGAAGATGGGCAAGTCGCTCGATAACTATATCGCTATGACTGCACCAGCTAACGATATGTTCGGGAAGCTTATGTCGCTTCCAGATAAGACCATGCGCACCTACTTTGAGGCACTTACCGATGTGTCGGACGAGGAAATTGACGATTTCGAGCGTAAGATGGCGGAGGGTTCGCTGAATCCACGAGATGTAAAACTGCGTGTGGCGCGTGAGATCGTTACTGAGTTTCATGATGAAGCGGCAGCGCAAGATGCACAAGAAGCCTTTATTCGTCAATTCTCGGAACGCAAGTTGCCGACGGACATTCCAGATGTGCACCTTGCTGAACCTGTGGATATCGTGGCCTTTCTGAAAAATACGGGTTTGGTAACGAGCAACAATGAAGCACGTACCCTCATCTCACAAAAAGCTGTTGCCATCTATCTCGATGGTGAAAATGGCGAAGAGCAACGTATCACTGAGCCTTCATTTGTTGTACCTGTTAAGGACGGTGCGATTGTTAGAGCGGGTAAAAGAAAGTATGTGAGAATTAGGGCGTAGTATTTTGCTTATGAGAAAGGAAAAACAGTGTCAACTGATCCAATAAATATACGCTTCGTAAATCCTTCAACCCTCGCTACACCGCCAGGTTATACTCATGTAGTGGAGATAACACATGGGCGAACTATCTTTATCGCTGGTCAGGTCGCTCTTGACCAATCGGGAAAGATTGTTGGCTCGCAGAATTTTCGTGCTCAGACCCAACAAGTCTTTGAAAATCTCAAGATGGCACTCGTGGCAGTGGGAACTGATTTCACACATGTCATAAAGCTGAATATATATGTTGTCGATATCTCTCAGTTACCAATCCTTCGTGATATCCGCAATCACTATGTGAACACAATCAACCCACCTGCAAGTACTCTTGTTGAGGTAAGGAGATTGGCAAGTGAAGAGTTCTTGATTGAAATCGAGGCAGTCGCACATATACCAGAGTAAGGGAGTATTTTCCATGCCACAGGCAATGATTGGTGTGATTGGTGGAAGTGGACTTTATCGTATGGAAGGAATGACCGATGTCGAGGAGGTCAAAGTACAGACGCCGTTTGGCGATCCCAGCGATGTTATCGCCGTAGGAAACGTCAACGGCGTCTCTATGGCTTTCCTGCCAAGACATGGACGAGGCCATCGTATTAGTCCAACAGAAATTCCTGCGCGTGCGAACCTTTGGGCATTAAAAAGTCTTGGCGTCGAATATGTTATTTCTGTGAGTGCTGTGGGTAGCCTTCGCGAACACATCGCACCGCGTGATCTAGTTATTCCTAATCAACTCTTTGACCGCACAAAGAGTAGGGTGAACAGCTTTTTTGAAGGCGGCCTTGTCGTTCACTGCACCTTTGCCGAGCCATTCTGTCCTACGCTCAGCAAACTGCTCTACAACTCTGCAAGTGGTTTGGGCAATGTGAGAGTTCACGAAGGAGGCACCTATGTCTGCATGGAGGGTCCGCTTTTCTCGACGAAGGCAGAATCGAATGCCTATCGACAGTGGGGCATGGATATTATTGGTATGACCGCGCTGCCAGAGGCAAAGTTAGCACGTGAAGCTGAGTTATGTTACGCTACCATTGCTTGTGCCACCGATTACGACTGCTGGCGTGAGTCCGAAGAGTCCGTAACCGTCGAGATGGTGATAAGTAATCTTGGTGCGAACATTGCGAACGCACAACGTATCTTACAGAGTGTCGCGCATTCCATTCCATCGGACCGCTCTAGTGCGACCTGTGGTTGTGCAAGTGCGTTAGCCACGTCGATCATTACCGATTCAACTTCCATTCCAGCCGAGGTAAAAGAAAAGTATTCTCTTCTCATTGGAAAATATGTGAGTTGACAAACGCTCCAAAAGAGAGTAATATAGTCACGTCCTACCGAAGCAATACCCAAGTAGGACGGACCGATTTTCTTCCGGCCCTGTCGGTCGGCGTAATTGGGTCCTGCGCGGCAGATGTCTGTGAACCCCGCTAGGTCCGTGAGGAAGCAACGGTAAGTGGACCTCTCTGGGTGCCGCAGGGGTGCCTGATTACGCTGACCGGCAGAGCCGGGCGAAAGTCGGTTTTCTCTGTCTTTTATCTCTTACTCACGTATCCTCTTATTGAGAAATTTCTGATTGCGGCCCGTCACGAGGACACGCAGGCGGGAGTTATGATATCATGGCCTCACAATCGCTTTACCGCAAATGGCGCTCGCAGACCTTCTCTGATCTTGTCGGTCAAGAGTCTATCGTAGACACGCTCAAAAATGCACTTGCCACTGGCAAACTCAGTCATGCCTACCTGTTCACCGGACCAAGAGGAACAGGCAAGACAAGTACCGCACGTCTCCTTGCCAAGACACTCAATTGTACCAATCGTAAGAATGGCGAGCCATGTAACGAGTGTGAGCAGTGCCGCGCGATTACTGCAGGCACTTCATTTAATAATGTTACCGAAATTGACGCAGCCTCCAATCGTGGTATCGACAGCATTCGTGAGCTGCGTGAAAAGGTCATGGTTCCTCCCTCGCAAGGTCAGTACAAAATCTATATTCTCGACGAAGCCCATATGCTCACGACTGAGGCTTTTAATGCGCTCCTCAAAACATTGGAAGAGCCACCCGAACATGCTATTTTTGTCATGGCGACAACCGATGTACATAAGATGCCGCCAACAGTCCTTTCTCGATGTCAACGCTTTGACTTCAAACGCATCACCACACGTGAAATAGTCAAGCATCTCACTTTTATAGCAACACAAGAACAGGTCAATCTCGAACGGAGTGCTGCAGAACTTATCGCAAGAGCTGCCTCTGGTGGTATGCGTGACGCTCTGAGCCTGCTCGATCAAGCTATTGCTTACTCTGGAGAAGAAATCAGCTTGACAAAAGTGCAGACTATGCTCGGTGTCGCGGATCCACGCGCGATTCAAACGTTCGTAACTCATATTGCGCATCTGGAGAGCGCGGCTGGTCTTCACCTTATTCACGAACTCTCGGAAGCAGGAGCTGACCTTCGACAAATTAATACACAGATTGCTGAATATATTCGCGCTATGATGCTCAACAAAGCAGGCGCGAACATCGCTGAAATTCTCGATAGCACCGAGGACGAGATACGTGACATCACACAGACTGCTCAGCTCTTTAGCTTGGAAGAGTTAACGGACCATGCGCGTATCTTTGCTCAGAATGAGTTGATGCAGAAGAATCAGGGAACACCACAACTTGGTCTAGAACTCGCGCTTTTAACCTGTATCGAGCATCATCGTGTAGCACAGACAACACAAACTCAAGTACCAGTCATTGCGCAAACACCGACTCCTGTACGTGTTCAACAACCTGTACAATCTCAGGAGCCACCGCGCACTATAGCTCCTATGCCTTCAATACGCTTAGAGCCTGTAGCGCAAAAAGAGGAAGAGGTTCCATCTCCATCTCCTATTGTTGTGGAACGACCAACACCTTTAACAGCGCATGCAGATGCATCTGACGAACTACCTGATTGGGACGATGTTTCTTCATATGATGATAGTGAGGAAGAGGAAACTATCGCTCCACCAGCACGTCCGACGCTCTCTCTTGTGCCTGTACAGGAAAAGGAGGCAGAGCCAGTTTCTGAGGAAACTGTAGTATCTGAAAATGAGAGTGATCTCCCAATACTGACAGTAGCTGAAATTAAGGAGAAGTGGGAACTTATTAAGCGGCGCATAAAAACGAAAAAAGATGGTTCAATGATTGCCGCAATTCTGAATGATTATACAATTGTTGGTGTAGAGGGTACACGCGATCTCCCCGTTGTAGTGCTGAAAGCTTCGGCTAAATTTCATTATGATACGTTGCAAAAGGATGATCGTCGTAAAGCTATCGAGTGGGCATTAAAAATCGAACTTGGGCAAGAATGTCAAATTAGGCTACTTCCACCAGGACAGATGCCAGGTACATCAGGACTTCCCGCTCCATTACCACCGCCGTCACCGCCACGCGATATGGGAGGACGAGCTGCTAATTCGGGGATACTCACACCGCCCCAACAGTCGGCATATCGTGAGCGCGTAGTGCCTTCCAATTCACCAGTTCCCACACCACAAAAACCATCGCGAGAGCAGACTGGAAATCAGGAGCCTACAAACGTTGCGTCTGCCCAGAACGTTACTACTGCTCCTCCACTTGCCAGAATGCACATTGTGAGAGAGAATACTACTAGTGAGATTGCATCGTCTATAGATGATGACACACTACAAACGTATAGTGATACTCTACAAGAGGAACCTCGTGAGACACGGATTGAGGTTCTTGAAAAGAAGGCCAAAACCGATCCAGTAGTGCAAGAAGTCATACGAATGTTTAAAGCGAACATGAAAGAAGTTCAACCAAAACAGCAATAAAGGAGTACATTTATCTTATGAACATGCGTGAAATTCAAAAAATGCAGCAAAAACTCGTCAAGATGCAGGAAGAGTTAGAGGCAACAAAGTTTGTCGGTACGGCTGGTGGTGGTGCTGTCACTATTACTATGACCGGCAAATTTGAAATCACTGATGTGAAAATTGACCCCGAAGCGTTTAGCGCAGATGAAATCGTCGAACTAGAAGTGATGGTGCGTGCCGCCGCGAAGGATGCCTTTGACAAGGCAAACGATGCACAACAAAAAATGGCAACCAACGTCACCGGCGGCGTAAAAATCCCAGGACTATTCTAACTCATGAGCGACATTGCACCACCAGTGGCAGCACTAGTCGAAGAATTTTCAAAGCTTCCAGGCATCGGCGTAAAAACGGCGCAGCGTTTGACGTTCTTCGTGCTACGTAGCCCAACCGATCAGGCACGCCGCTTGGCTGAAGCCATTATGCGTGTAAAAGAGAGCATCATCTATTGTTCTCGCTGTTTCAACATTACCGAAACCGATCCATGTGCAATTTGTAGCAATCCATCACGCGATCAAGGCATTATCTGCGTCGTTGAGGAGCCTCTTGATCTTATTGCGTTGGATAAAACAGGTGTCTATAAGGGTCTCTATCATGTACTACATGGCAGAGTTTCGCCAATGGATGGCATCGGTGTGAAAGATCTGCGTATCAGCGAACTTGTGCGCCGTGTGGAGGAAAGTCCTGCGGTACGTGAAATCATTCTTGCCATGAATCCAGGATCGCTCGGTGACATAACAGCACTTTATGTCAAAGACGAACTCTCGAAAATGCATCGATCTGAGCTACACATCACTGCCCTTGCTCGTGGTCTATCAAATAATAGTGATCTTGAGTACGCGGACGAAGGCACTTTGAGTCGTGCTCTCGAAGGCCGCCGCGATATGCAATAAGGCATAGATTGCTTGACACGCGGACAGCTTTATGGTACGATTGTTCTACTTTAGTGGGGCAGGAAAGAGAGCACCTGCCGCCTATTTCCGACTTTTCACCCTTTGCAAAGAATAGATACGTAGAAAAGCACTATCGCGCGAGCATGTTGGTATGCATGAGCAAAATATACGTTATCCTATCTTCTTTATCGCATACCACCAATGTACCTCACGCACATGTTAATGAAGAAACGCTGTACCCCTACGGGAAAAGTGTATCGTAAAAGGAGGAAACAGGATATTTTCTGAGCATAAACACCCAATTATTGCTCATATCCTGTAAAACGCATGGCACCAAGCAAAAAAGAAAAAGCTACAGTAGACCGCAACGGGACAGCCGCAGCCTCTCCCGCTATGACCGAGCGAGAAAAAGCCATTGATCTTGCGCTCTCACAAATCGAACGCCGCTTTGGAAAAGGCGCAATTATGAAGCTAGGTGAGGCTGCAAAAGTGCATGTAGAAGCTATTCCAACTGGTTCTATCTCTCTGGACTTGGCTCTAGGTATTGGTGGTATTCCCAAGGGACGTATCACAGAAATTTATGGTCCTGAGTCATCTGGTAAAACTACGCTGTGTCAACATATTATCGCTAGTGTGCAACGCGCGGGCGGTTATGCAGCATTCGTCGATGCGGAACACACACTTGATCCGGTGTACGCGAGCAAATGTGGAGTAGATGTCAATAACTTACTTATCTCGCAGCCAGATACTGGTGAGCAGGCATTAGAAATTGTGGACTCACTAGTACGCAGCAATGCTATCGACGTAATAGTTATTGACTCTGTTGCAGCCTTGACTCCTCGTGCAGAAATCGAAGGCGAGATGGGCGACTCGCACGTAGGCTTGCAAGCACGCCTGATGAGTCAGGCACTTCGTAAGTTGACTGGAGCTATCAGCACCTCTCATACTTCCGTCATCTTCACAAATCAGTTGCGCGAAAAGATTGGCGTTATGTTTGGCAATCCTGAAACAACAGCTGGTGGTAAAGCTCTCAAGTTCTACGCATCCGTTCGCTTAGACATTCGCCGCACTGACTCAATCAAACAAGGACAGGATGTCGTGGGCAACCGTACACGTGTTCGTGTTATTAAAAACAAAGTTGCGCCGCCCTTTAAGACTGCCGAGTTCGACATTATGTATAGTGAAGGCATTTCTCGTGAAGGTGGACTGATTGACCTTGGCCTGGAAATGGGATTGGTCAAGAAGAGTGGTGCATGGTTCACAATTGGTGATATCCGTCTTGGACAGGGACGCGAAAACGCCAAGGAGTTCTTGCGACAAAACACCGATGTTGCGGGAGCCATCGAAGAGCAGATTCGTGGCAACATCACCTCATTCCAGATTGGTGAGGTCGAGGGCGTTGAGGACGTGGAAGAGGACGATACAGATACAGATACAGATACCCTTGAGACCGAAGAGTAGTTTTTCTCATAGTGAAAAGGTGTGCTGCATCGCAGCACACCTTTTTATTCTTCCTGCGTCCCTTGCTCTAAAATCTGGGGTATCTTCTGCTCTAAATCTGGTTGAGGCAAGCGTACAAGTGGTCTTTCACCCGACGAAAGCAACGGCTCTAACTCTTCGATCTCAATTGGCTGAGGTTCTAACGCTGCAGCGACTGGCTTGCGCTCGTTCCACCACGTAGCAACTGAGGCAGGATCAACAATACCTAACGTACCCGTTTTCGCGTGCTTCATAAGCCAGTCCAAAAGAGCCTCTTCGAGCGGGACTTCGTGTTTCGCTTTTTTGCTCATGTCCCATTTATGTTGCATGACAGCAAAATATGCTTGCATTGGGTCTTCTCCACTCGTCAAGTTTTGGCGCAGTAACAAAATGGCGGGTAGGTGATACTTGGTATACCAATTTTGCGCCGCGTCCTCTAAGCTAACGTTGTGTCCTTCCCGCTCAGATAGAATGGCTTGATGACCAAGTATCATATCGTAGAAACGATGCGCATAAACGCGTGGCACTGTTATGTGCAGCAACTCGTAAATGCGACGCTGATGCCATCCTGGAAGCACCGTTGTTAGCTGCTGTATTGTATGTCCTGTTGCATTGAGGAGCGAGAAACTCCAATGGTTCAATGACTGTAAGAACTGTTGCAACTGTTGCCGTGTGGTATCACTTACAGAAGACGACATCCGTGCATGTTCACGGCGAAGCCATCGGTAACGTTGCTCAAAATAGTGGAAGTCCGAATCATCTAGTACCTGAGTATCTTCTGGCAGCCCTCGTAATATCCGTAGGTCTTCCGCTTGCCACGCAAGAGACTCTCCAAACATTGCTAAATCTTGCTCTCGTAAGCCATCGCTGATTGGTCCCGAAAATAACTCAGATGTTTCCGCATCCGCCATAATTGCCAGAATACTCCGCCCATCTATACGTAAAAGCACGTTCGCTAGCGATGGATCACCCCAATAGATGCCGTGTTCGTGCAATTCGATCATAAGTACTGCAACTGCCGACAAAAGACGTTGTTTTGTATGCTTTGTAAAGGGAAGGCGATACAATAGAACGTGTGGAATGACACGTGGTGCGAGTCTTGTTACTGTGTATCCTCTATCTCCATTAATGTATTGTGTAATGCCGCCTAGCTTAGGTACATCTAGTGCTAGTGCCGGTGCTGGTGCAATGACGACACCAATAGGGCTGAGTGCGGGTATACCACGACGCTCAATTTCATGGAAATTACGTATCTCACGCTCTGCCATACGTGGTGTTGTCTCTTTAATCGCATACCGTACACCCTCGCGCTCGACAAAAACAACCGGATGCCGCGACTCACCACGACGGATATTGAGTACTTCTAGTCCCTGACTTATCCATTCTTCCATTGGAAGGTGCCAGGGTAAACCCTCTATACGGTGTCGGTCATCTACACCCATATGAAACTGTATCTCTGTATATCTGGTAACTATGGCAAACACCTCAAAGCTGTGGTATAAGAAAAGAGACGATAATTACTATGATGATAACATTGTATGATACTCTATGGCAAGTTGTAGCGTATGTGCAAAATTGGTATCTCTGCATCGCCTACATGTGCTGTTAGAGAGAACAGAGAGGTTCTGCATGGGCAAAGCAACGTTTGACTTCTCAGGCGAAGTTGTGCTGGTAACGGGCGGCTCACGCGGTCTCGGCTTTGAGATTGCGCAAGCTTTTGGCACTGCTGGGGCTACAGTTGTAATCACAGCACGTCGTGAACAATGGTTACATGAGGCTGAACAACAACTACAAGCACAGGGCATAAAGGTATTTGCTGTAGTATGCGACGTAGCAGATGCCTCTGCCGTTGAAAATGCCGTGCAACAAACACGCGCGACCTGTGGAGATATTGATGTTCTTGTGAACAATGCAGGTCTCACTTGGGGAACTCCTGCACAAGATATGCCTCTGGACCGTTGGCGGCAGGTGCTTGACGCCAATATTACAGGAACCTTTCTTATGTCACAAGCGGTAGGAAGACATATGCTCGAACGCAACAAGGGCGTCATCGTGAACATTGCTTCTATTGCTGGATTGAGCGGCGGACAGTTAAACACCGTTGGTTATAATGCAAGTAAGGCTGCTGTCATCAACATGACGCGTGCGCTTGCTATCGAATGGGCAACACACAACATTCGTGTGAATGCAATTGCTCCAGGTATGTTCAGGACACGCATGACGGAAGCAATTTTGCAACGTGCCGAGTCAATCGTGGCCGACGCGATGCCAATGAAACGCATCGGACAACCCGGAGAGTTAGCACCAGCCGTCCTTTTTCTGGCGTCAGATGCTGCAAGTTATATCACAGGTCAAGTGCTCCCTGTCGATGGAGGCAAGACCGCGCAATAAACATCATCTCTTTGCAATGCAGAGAGGAGAAACAAGTATGGCAACTCAAACAATACAGACACCAACAAAATCCGTTCCGCATATTGTAGAACTTCCTTTGATAGGAAGTTTGCCCGAACATACAAAAGATCGTCTCAGTCTCTACTTACGAGTTGCACAGCAATGTGGGGATGTTGGAAGCTTCCATTTCGGTCCATTCCGTGTCATCTTCTTTAATACGTCGGAAAACGTGCATCGCGTCTTCGTAGAACATGCGAACGATTTTGATAAGGGAGCTGCTATTCACAATGCCTTTCGCCCTATTATAGGCAACGGTATCTTCACGAGTGAAGGTGATTTTCATCGTCGTCAACGGAAATTAATGGCTCCTTCTTTTCAACCACGTCATATCATAAGTTATGCCGATACGATGAGCCATTACAGTGAGCTCATCCAACAAGGATGGAGTGAAGCCGAAACGATTGATGTCTCTCAGGAAATGACTCATCTTACAATGAGTATTATTGGCAAAGTACTGTTTGACGCTGATGTTTTCACTGAGGCCGATGAACTAGGGGCCGCTATGACTACAGTATTAAGTCATACTAGCCATACGCTATCAGAACTCTTTCCTATTCCACTCAGTTGGCCCACAAAGCGCAACAGAAACACGCGTCAAGCGATAGCAGTGTTACGTGGCAGAATCCAAAAGCTAATCGATGAAAGACGTGCTGACACACAAGAGCGCAGTGACTTTCTTTCCGTCTTGCTTCACAGCAAAGATGAGGATGGTAGTTACATGAGTGATGAGCAGGCCATTGATGAGGCTCTTACGCTCTTTGGAGCAGGTCATGAAACGACTGCAACTGCGCTCGCATGGGTATGGCACCTGCTAGCATTGCATCCTGACATATACGAGAAGGTGCAAGAAGAGGTTGATACCGTGTTGCAAGGCCACACTCCCACATATGCGGACCTTGCTCACCTTCCCTATTGTCTACAAGTATTCAAAGAGACAATGCGCTTGTATCCACCCGCTTATGCGATCTCAAGAGCACCATTACATGACGTAAACATTGATGGCTATAAAGTGCGCAAAGGCAAAGACATTGTATTTGTGTCCCCCTATACGCTTCATCGTCGTCCTGACTACTTTCCTGAACCGGAGAAGTTCGATCCCGAACGCTTTACACCAGAAAACGAGAAGAAACTTGCACGCTATGCCTACATGCCGTTTGGTGCGGGTCCACGCGTTTGTATTGGAAACCACTTCGCCATGATGGAAGGACATCTTTTGCTTGCCACACTTGCGCAACGTGTAACATTTGAATTGGTTCCTGATCAGATAATCGAACCCGATCCCTTAAAGACAGTAACGATACGCCCTAGAAATGGCGTGAATATGGTTGTACATAGACGAACAAGTGAATAACAAACGAGAGTGTACGAA
>CAXUHF010000026.1:0-42980 GCA_964250765.1 uncultured Ktedonobacteraceae bacterium
CTACAAGCGTTTTATATCTCATATACTCGGTGAAATCTCATAATCGGTCCCTACAGGATATCTATGTTCTACTCAAGCTCTCCACGCACCAGTGCATATGCAATGTCATTATGCCGTTTGATGAGTGAAGGCAGATCAACATTCAGGAGTACAGAGTCCAGGACACATACTTTTCCGTTGATTACGCTCAGATCAACCTGTGGTGGATGACAAAACACGAGTGAGGCCAACGGATCGTGAATCGCACCACCTGCTAGGGCGAGAGTGTCAAGACGATAGCCGATGAAATCAGCCGCCATGCCGGGGGCGAGGTAGCCAATATCGTCGCGTCCCAGCACAGTAGCACCACCGCGTGTTGCCAGTTTCAATGCTTCCTTGCTGCTCATCGCTGCTGGATTTCCCATGACGCGCTGTAAGAGCAGGGCCTGACGTGCCTCTGCCAGCATATGTGAGCCATCGTTTGAGGCTGAACCATCTACCCCAAGCCCGACTCGTACACCTGCTTGCTGCAGCTGCCGAACTGGTGCGATACCAGAGGCGAGTCGCATATTGGAACTAGGGCAATGAGCAATCCCTGTACTTGTCTGCCCTAGACGAGTTATCTCTGTTGTCTCTGGGTGCACCATGTGCGCGTGCCACACGTCTGGTCCGACCCATCCCAGGTCTTCTGCCAGTTCAACAGGTGAACGTCCAAAAGTCTCAGTGCAATATGTTGCCTCATCCAATGTTTCAGCGAGATGTGTATGTGAATGCACTCCGTAGGTGCGCGCTAATTCCACGCTTTGCCGCATCAACTGCGGAGAGACAGAGAAAGGTGAACAAGGAGCAAGCACTATGCGCAGCATGGCATAGCGACTCGCATCATGGTACTGCTCAACTACTCTCTGTGAGTCACGGAGTATCGCAGCTTCGTCCTCTACCACTGAATCTGGAGGTAGGCCCCCTTGTGTTTCGCCGACCGACATAGAGCCACGGGCTGCATGAAAACGAAAATTCATCTCGGTTGCCGCTTGAATCTGATCATCAAGGCGCGCACCATGAGGCCAGATGTAGCAATGATCGCTTGAGGTGGTACAGCCGGACAGCATCAACTCAGCAAGAGCTACCTTCGTGCTGATGTAGATTGCTTCGGGAGTGAGACCAGCCCAAATCGGATAGTGAGTGCGTAACCAGTGAAACAAGTTCGCATCCTGAGCCGCCGGAAGATTACGAGTCAATGTCTGGTAAAAGTGGTGATGTGTATTCACCAGCCCTGGCAGAATGAGCATATTTCTTGCGTCAATTATCTGATCTGCGGTCTGTGGAAGTTGATTCGTGAGTCCAATCTGCTGAATTACATTGTCCTCAACATAGATAGCACCATCTTGCCAACTGTGGTCGTCATCATCCATTGATACAAGCAGTTCTGCATGCTGAATAAGCAGCGATGTCATGTGGTCTCCTTTGCACTTTCTATTTCTCAAGACTGGTGCAATGTACGTTTAGTCAACGGACGCCCACAAGGGGCGAACCCTACTATATACGATGTGCGTAGCACGTAAGAGGGTCATATAGTAGGGTTCGCCCCTTGTGGGCGTCCGTTGGTATTCGCTCTAACACTCTTACTCGTATTGGAAATATTTTGCCCATTGTGGAATCTATGAAGCAATTTTCTCAAACAAAATATCCTGCGCGCCCTCCCAGAGGACCAGACGACCTAGTTCTCGCAGGTGCTCATTGCCTGACACAATGGTCAAAAAATGATTGCCCGCTAGCTGTCCAAGTTTGCTAGCGAAACGCGTACCACCGTAGGGGAAAAGAATTTCTGTCTCGCTGAAGCCTCCGGGATAGAGCAGAATCTGACCTGGACTAGGGTAGCTGGTATGGTTCTCATAGTTCACTCCTACCTGAAAATCGCCAAGGGGAATCCAGGCGGCCTCTCCACTCCATCGTGCATGAATGATTTTGTTGCGAAATGGCAAAAGCTTTGTGAATGCAGCGCATGTTTGAGGAGCTTCCTCCTCTTCGAGCCGTGCTGTAAATTCCAACGCGTTGACGGTTATACGTAACATACTCATATAAATTTATCCTTCCTACACCGATTTTAGAATAGAAGTGGATTGCGTAGTAAGTGCAGCCAAGACACGCTCTGGGGTCATCGGTTGCTGAGTAAGCCATATGCCTGTCGCGTCATGTATTGCGGCGGCGACAGCACCTGTAAAAGGGACTAGAGGCATCTCAGCCATGCCACGCGCACCAAATGGGCCATTAGGATCAGCTAACTCTAATATCACTGGAACAATTTCTGTGGGCATATCGCGGATGGTTGGTAGTAGATATGTACTAAAGTAGGGTGTTAAGACGCGTCCATCGCGCACCTGGAAATTTTCTAGTAGTGTGTAACCAAGTGCTTGAGCCAGTGCACCTTCGATTTGTCCTTCCACCTGCTGACGGTTGATTGCCTGTCCTACATCATGAACGCTAATGATTTTTATTACCTGAACCTGTCCAGTTAATATGTTGACTTCGACCTCTACAGCCTGTGCTGCATAGCCATAACAGTAGTTTGGTCTACCCGCGCCTGTATGAGTGTCTAGCACTGTAGTAGTAGGTGGACGATACTGTTTTGTCACAGTGACATGCTGATCGTCGGTAAAACCCCATTTCTCTTTCGCCTCTGTTGCTGCTTCCTGAACCGCTCTTCCTCCCATGAGCGTCATGCGCGAGGCTGAGGCACTACCGGCGTTCGGAGCTTCGCTACTATCATTACAGATCATCATCACCTGTTCAAGCGACAAGTTCAGCGTTTCAGCCGCGATTTGGCGCAGGATCAGATGCGTCCCCTGTCCCACATCTGCTGCCCCTACACGCACGACAGCGCGTTCCAAATCAGCCTTACCAAAGAGTTCCACCGTTGCTGTAGCCTGCTCTGGGTAGCCAAAGGAGTAGCCGACATTCTTTATTCCACAGGCAATGCCTATGCCTCGGCGTAGGTGGGGTGTTGTTGTTTGATGCTGTTCCTGCGTCACGTTGTTCATACGATTGTGTGCCTCTTCGACACAACGCTCTAGCACGGGCAATGCGCTTACTCCTGGTGGAAGTGTCTGTTGCGTGGGTTCGATGCTGCCTTCACGATAGATATTGCGTCGTCGCATCTCTACAGGGTCCATGCCCACTGCTTGTGCAAGACGTGTCACCATTACTTCGCTAGCAAACTGGGCTTGTGGTGCGCCAAAACCACGAAACGCGCCCGATGGAATATTGTTTGTATACGCGACGTACCCGTCAATAGCAATATTAGGAATCTCGTAACAGCCACTTGTAAAGAGCGAGGCAGCTTTAAGGACTTCTATGCTCGTCGAGGCATAAGCTCCACCGTCAAGTATGATCTCGGCCTGCATTCCTGTAATGCGACCATCTTTCAGCGCACTCCAACGGCAACGAATATTCGCTGGATGTCGTTTGTGATGGGCAATCATCGACTCCTCACGACTCCATACAAGAGCGCAAGGACGTTGCAATTTCCAGGCTGCTAACGCTAGGACATGCTGCATAGAGAGGTCTTCGCGTCCGCCAAAAGCACCGCCGATGGCAACATAGCGAACAATAACCTGCTCTTCCGGTAGTTCTAGCATCTGGGCAATTTGACGGCGGTCTTCATGTAGCCATTGTCCTGCCGTTTCGAGAATGACGCGGTTTTGGTCATCTATATATGCGATTCCCGCTTCTGGTTGTAGAAAGGCGTGCTCCTGCCATGAGGTTGTGAACTCTTCATCGAGGACGACATCAGCCTCAGCAAACGCACACGTAACGTCGCCTTTGTGTATAGGTACATGTAATAATTGGTTGCTCTCCAAATGTGTATGAACTAATGGGGCATCGGGAGAGAGTGCTGCACGTGCATCGGTTACGGCAGGAAGATTTTCATAATCTACTGTTACCAACTTCGCACCTGCTATCGCTGCCTCTTTCGTCTCAGCTACAACGAGTGCAACCTTGTCACCTGTAAAACGCACAATGTCAGAACATAGGACAGGTTGATCCGCGTCAATCAAGCCAAACGCATTGTAAGGTACATCTACTGCTGTCAGGACTGCTACCACTCCTGGATGCTGTAGTGCAGCATTACTATCAATAGAATGAATACGAGCATGTGGGCGATGTGCAAAAACCACCTGAACGTGTAACATACTGGAGCGTACCAGGTCTGCTGGATAGGAAGTCGCGCCAGTCACTTTGCCTCGTGCGTCTGGTCGTGGTAGAGATGAGCCGATAAGCGATGTCATACTTTATCTCCTACGCTTGCGCGTAAAACTGCGTCAAGAATTTTGCGATACCCTGTGCAACGGCAAATATTGCCGCTAAGTGCTGTCTGTACCTGATCCATGTCAGGGTGTGGACGCTCTTGCAGCAATTTCGCACCTGCCATCAGCATACCAGGAATGCAGTAGCCACACTGCACCGCCGCTAAATCAATAAACGCTTGTTGCAAAGGATGAAGTTCGTCGCCGTTTGCCAGTCCTTCAATAGTGGTAATCGTGCCGTGATGAGCCTGTGGTGCAGGGACGAGACAAGACATAACTGCTTGCCCGTTTAACCAGACCGTGCATGCTCCACATTCACCCTCAGCGCAACCCTCTTTGGTTCCAGTTAGCTCAGCATTCTCACGAAGTGCATTGAGTAGTGTCTTGTGCTGTGCATTCACTAGCTGATAGGCGCGACCATTGATAGTTGTGTCAATAATGTTATTAAAAGGAGCAAGCATAGCTTCATGTTCGCTTGTATCGAGAAGCACTGGCTGCGTTACCCATTCCTCGGCTTGTGTATTGGCAGCGATGCGCTGTAGTCCAAGTGTCACCAGATTAGCTAAAGTTTCGCGTCGATAGACTCCTGAGCCACGAATGTCGTCGATAGGATTGACATCTTCATTGGCAAGGCGTCCAGCTTCGGCACATACCGCGCTATCAAGTCGTTTGCCTTGTAGGAACGCTTCAACCGTGGAAGCATGCACAATAGTTGGTGCTAGACAGCCGAGCGCAATGGATGCGGCACTCACATATTCACCGGAGAAGGTGACTACAAATGCAATATTGAGCACTGAAATAGCCTGTGCTCGCCGCAATCCTAGTTTGAGAAAAAGACCTCGTTGCTCTGGTTTCATCAGAGGAATACGAATTGCGTACAGTAGTTCATCTGGCCTAATCGCGGTGCGGCGAAAGCCAGGATAAAAGTCGTGTAACGAGACAACGCGCTTTCCTGTGGTGCTAACAAGAACCACTTCCGCGCCCAATGCCATGAGTGGACTAATGGTATCGTTCGCTGGTGAAGCTGTAACAAGATTGCCCGCTATCGTCGCACGAGTGCGAATTTGCGGTGCACCCACTTCCCAGCATGCTTGTGCTAATGGTAAGGCATAGCGTATGCAGTCGGCAGAGGCTACGATATCATTATGCGTAGTGAGAGCACCGAGCGAGAGATAGTCTCCTTCGATGCGAATAGATTTCAAATCATGCAGTGCAGTAATATCAATGAGCGTTGAAGTCGGTTTGACACCGCGTTGTAACTCAACGAGAACATCAGTTCCACCTGCAACCAGACGGGCTTGTCCCGCGAACTGAGAGAGAAGTTCCAATGTCTCTTCAAGACTTGTTGGACGCAAATACGTTTGCCACATAAATATCTACCTTCTGACAACCTTGCGACATGGGCAAGGATTTTGTATGTGTAACTTATAGTATAGTGGGTCGTAGCAACTGTCCAATAGGGGCAGAGAGAAAGGTTCCCTCGTGAAAAATCGTTTTGCCTCGCACAAGCGTAGACACAATGCGCCCTCGCAACGATTTGCCTATATAGGGACTCTGCTGATGACGATAGAACAGATCAGTTGCTTGTAGCTCATTGCTCTCTCGAAGATTTACCAGGACCATATCTGCATCGGTCCCTAAAGCGAGACGCCCTTTATGAGGAAATAGACCAAAGCGGTGTGCGACATACTCTGCTGTTAAAGAAGCAATCGCGGTCAAGGCGAGAGAGCGTTGCTCATAGCCATCTGTTAGAAGGAGTGACAAGAGGGACTGACAGCCAGATATTCCACCCCAGACATGGAAAAAGTTGCTATCCGTTTTCATGTCAGCAGGTGCAGGTGAATGGTCAGATGCGATCATAGGGACGTTTCCCATCAACACTTGCTGCCATAGCTCCTCGCGTTCTTCCTGTGAACGGAGAGGTGGTGCACACTTCGCAACTGCCCCTAATGTCTCCACGTCATCTTCGGTGAGAACGAGATAATGAGGACATGTCTCACAACTCACGTTTACTCCTCGCGCTCGCGCATCGACGACTAAACGAACGCCACGACTTGTACTCACATGGACGATGTGTAGTGGACAGCCTGTCTCGTGTGCCATAAGAATGGCGCGTTCTATCGCCTCTAACTCTGCGATAACGGGGCGAGAGGCGAGATAGTCACGCTTTCCAGTTCTTCCCTGTTCGATAGCTCTACGGGCAAGGTTGCTTGTGATAGAGTCGTTTTCAGCATGGACGGCAACAATTCTGCCCAACTTGGCTGCTTGTGCCATGCCTTCATAGAGCGTTAGATCGTCAACGGCTAAAAAGTCGTCGATGCCACTGTTACTCATAAAGGCTTTGAAGCCAATCACGCCCCGCTCGGCTAACTCTTCCATGTTTGAGACATTCCCTGGTACTAACCCTCCCCACAAGGCAAAGTCAACCAGCGATGAAGCTTGCGCCGCCGCGCATTTCAAGTCAAAACTTGACGCGTCAAGCGTTGGTGGATGGGCATTGAGCGGCATATCAAAATACGTAGTCGTACCACCTGCCGCAAGTGCTTTTGTACCAGTAGCAAAGCCCTCCCAGGAAGTACGCCCCGGCTCGTTAAAGTGAACGTGTGCATCAATGACGCCAGGAAAAATATGTAAGCCGCTTGCGTCAAATTCTTCTTTGCCCGTTCCTGTAAGATCAGGTTGAAGCGCAACGACGCGACCATCGACGACAGCAATGTCGGCCTGCCTCACTTCTGTGGGAGTGACGACGATGCCATGACGCACAATTAGATCATAAGAACTCATGCGTTCGTCTCCTCCTGCGCTAGTAGCGTCAGAAAACGCTCTACTACTGCAATCGCAACCTCTACATCTTCTGTCGTCACCGACTCTGCTGGGTTATGGCTAATGCCGCCACGACAGCGCACAAACAACATACCCACATCTGTGAGGGTACTTAACGTTACTGTGTCATGTCCTGCTCCACTCGTCATGGAAAGTGCTGGGTAGTTTAAATCTTTAATAGATTGCTTTAACAACTGAGTTACGCGTGTTGAACAGGCAACAGAGGGGTGTTCCTGCAGAAGTTGCCAATCAGACGAGACATGTCGCATTCGACTAATCTGCTGCGCTTGTCTCTTCAAATGGTGACATGCCTTCTCGCATACACTATCGTCCTGATGTCGTACATCCAAACTTAATGTCACCTCTCCTGGTATAACGTTACTCGCTCCTGGTTGGACGTTGACCTGTCCAACGGTAGCAACAAGTCGTGGGAGATCATGTGCGAGTGCTTCAACGGTCAGTATAAATTCGGCTGCAACACAGAGTGCATCGTGTCTTAGCGACATTGGAACGGTACCAGCATGTCCGGCCTCGCCTGTAAAACGTACAGCGATGCGTTTCTGACCTGCAATAGCTGAAACAACACCGACAGGAAGATGGCGAGTTTCAAGAATTGGTCCCTGCTCGATATGAACTTCACAGTAGGCCAGGAGTTCATCGCGTTGCCAGCGAGCAGTACGCAGCACGACAGGATCAGGATTGCCTCCAAATGTTTGAATCGCTTGCCTCATAGGAACACCGTCGGCGTCGGTCAGAGAAAGCGCGTCCAGGTCAAACGTCCCTGTCATAGCCTTGCTTCCAATATACGCGCTATGATAGCGTAAGCCCTCTTCATCAGCAAAACCGAGTACCTCAATGGCAAATGGGAGGCGTTCCTTGCGAGCATGTAGACGTTCAACGCAAGCAAGTGCAACCATGACGCCGAGCGGACCATCATACTTGCCTGCATCGCGTACTGTGTCGAGGTGTGAACCCAAAAGTAACGTCTTAACAGTAGGAGAACGTCCCTCATAGCGTCCTATCACATTCCCCACCGCGTCCTGCTGAACGCTCATGCCAGCCTCGCTCATCCACTGTCCAACAAGCTGATTGACCTTTTGCATCGCTGGTGACGCGAATGGACGTGTAAGGCGATTCGGTTCCTCACTGTACGTTCCAAGAATGTCACATCTCTGCATGACAGTTTCGATGGTCACAACTTAACTCCCTCGATACGTACTATAGGCCCAAGGTGAAACGAGCAATGGAATATGATAATGAGCGTTTGCATCGGCGATGCCAAAGCGGACAGGAATGCGATCAAGAAATGGGAGTGTGCTATGAGTTCTCTCTTGAGTAGCAAAATACTTCCCAACGATAAACACCAACTCATAAATACCGACTGTCAGGTCATCATTTGCTAGCAATGGCTCGCTAGTGCGTCCATCGCTATTGGTGTATACAGTCTTCAACAAACTATTTTCACCTTCTTGAGCGTTGTGTCGCCAGAGTTCAATGGTCACGTCAGAAGCTGGACAACCTCGTGCTGTGTCAAGAATATGTGTGGTGAGACGACCTCCCATTATTACCCCTCGCTCGAATCATGACTTTCTGTTCGAGTTATCGTCAGTTTGATCATACCATACGCTGGAAAAGGATCGCTGTATACCTTCTGTTTAGCATCGGTCTCAGATACGCCGATGAGGTCTCGTGTACGATTCTGTCCTTCAAAGCTCACCTCAGCCATTTGGGGAAAGCGCGTTAGGAGTCGTAATCCCATTTCGTGTACAAGATGCTGAATGGACTCGCTCACAAATTCATGGAATACAGCATGCACCACATCGCGCACCTGCTCACTGGAAATGTAACGTTTCTGTACATCGGCAACATTAGTATATTTCCAATAGACATCGAGATAGATAAATAAGGGTCGGTCTACCCGTTCAGGCAATGTCGTATAGTCATCACGAACGAAATTAGTAAACGCGCTACCAGAAATTTTGAGTAGTTGAAGTTCCACACGTCCGCAACGATGATTTGTCATCACAATATCTTTTCCATGTGAAACAAAGTCCATACTTGTGACGGCATAATCGTCGTGCGAACGTTTGAACAGCACGTTACTATCTTCAACGTGAGTGGAATTCTTTTGTACGATTTGAGTTGGTGGAAAGGGAAGTTCTCTTCCTGTCAACTGTAATCGCTCCATTGTGGGATAGGTGGTGAGAAATTGCTGACCGAGCAACGTGAGAAACGCTTCGAGTGTCGAGCCACTAAATGCGAGAGCTTGTCGGAGAATAAAGTTTTTCATTGTGTCGGTCGCCACGATCATACTATTATCGCCATGCGTATACGCAGGCAGAAAATTTTTCCCGAAAACCTCAACATCCACCTCCACGGCAAAAAGAAGGTTTTCTCTCCCTGTAAAGAGCGATTCGGGAAGAGGCGGAATACCTGAAAGTGGAGTGGCATATACTCGATAGACGGGAACACGTGCTTTCCCATAGCTAATCTCATAGGTATGTTCCATGTTCAATAATGCCCTCCTTATATTTCGTCTTGTGCTACAAGGTCGTGTAAACGAAAAAGACAAATCTTGGCAACCTCAGCTAGAGCCAGTTCAACCTCTTGTGGACGTAAATGGTGAAGACGGTTAGAAAAGCCTGCAAGAATACTTGCTTTCTTATTTTCACGCACACAAATCACAAACGGAAAGCCAAAGCGACTTTGATAGCTCTGGTTGAGTTGCATAAACGTGGCAATTTCCTCAGGCGCGAGGGCATCCAAACCAGCCGAAGCCTGTTCATGTGTTGACTCTGGCGTGAGTGTACCAGCTAATGCTGCTCGTCCAACTAAATCAGGATGGGCTTGCAAAAGTGTTACTTGTTGCTCAAGAGATGCACTGTACATCACATTACAAAGTGTCTGATGTAGGTGTGTAAGTGTAGCAAATGGACGAGCAGACCAGCTCTGTGCCACTATCCAAGGCGGTCCCTCGAATAGTCCACGTAAGGCTGCAATAAAGTCTTCCTGGTTATACCCATTTATCTCTTGTAGCGTTATCTGTTGAGTACTCACGTAGGTTCCTTATCCATATTCTCTCTTTGTTTCGTATCACAAAGAAATTATGTAACAAAGTGTAACACATGGTGCTGTTACTAGCGAATCCACTCTCTAACAGTATCAGAAGCAGCCTTTTTCTGTGCTATGATGATAGCTAAACAGGTAGCTCCTTTTGAAAGGAAATTTCTATGCTCAATGATCCCGTTCTTGTTGATGATTGGCATGTGGTAGCGCATGTAGCAGACATCGAAGAAGGAAAGCCTCTCGCAGTGCGCTTGCTCGAAGAGGATATCGTTTTGTGGCGTGTTGGCGACAGAGTTCATGCGTGGCGTGATATCTGTCTTCATCGCGGAACAAAGCTTTCGCTAGGCAGAGTTGAGAACTGTACGCTTATTTGCCCATATCATGGATGGACGTATAACGAAGATGGACAATGTGTTCGCTTTCCTGCTCACCCTCTACAAAAGCCTCCTACAACAGCGCATGCAATTCCCTATCAGGTTCGGGAAAAATATGATTGGATATGGATAACATTGGGCAATCCCTCTCATGACATTCCTGCATTTCCACAATGGGACGATGCAACGTTTCGTAAAGTTCATTGTGGTCCGTATGCTATGAACGCAAACGGGCCAAGAGTGGTAGAGAATTTCCTGGACGTGACACATTTCCCTTTTGTGCATCAAGGGTTGTTAGGAGACCCGGAGCATGCAGAACTTTCAGACTATAGTACTGAGACGACAGAGGCTGGTGTTACCGCGAAAGATATTAGTGTCTGGCAACCCGATCCTGACGGTACAGGAAAAGGGGCAAGAATAAGTTACACGTATACAGTTATGCGTCCATTGACGGCTTCCTTTGTGAAGTCTTCGGGTGGCCCTCGTTTTGCGATGTACTTTACTGTTACGCCTGTTGCGGAACGACGCTCGATTGCATGGACCTATGTAGCGATGGATTATGGCGATAGTAGTGATGAAGAGGTGAGGACATTTGAGGATGCAATTACCTATCAGGACATTCCAATTGTGGAATCACAAAGACCTGAGCTTTTACCACTTGATTTACAAGCTGAACTGCATCTTCGCTCTGATCGAACCGCAATTGCCTACCGCAAGTGGCTCAAAGAGTTGGGTCTGAGTTTTGGAACTGCTTGAGTAGAGCACGCCTTTGTGCTGGAACGACGAGAATCAACGTCATTGATTTCTTATGGCTACCGAAGCCACGGCAAGACCAACATCGTCTAGGCCATAGGCTTCTTTTGACATTTCTACTCTAAAACTTTTTCACGTGAGTTGTTATTCAGTTCAACACGTCGCAGGAAGAAGTAAGCGATACCAGCGAACACAAAGCCAAGCTCGAAGCCAATATCTGTGCCGAGCCGTGCCGCGATAGGGCCGGTGAAGAGCAGTTGTGAAGCACCAAGATAGACGCCTACCAGACCGATTGCCATAGACACAATAGCAGCCCAACCAATAGGGAGTCGGCTACGCGTGTTCCAATCGTCTACGTTGTAGCGTCCATGACGGAAGACAAAATGCTCTAGTACAAGAATGACTGTCCAGGGAGCTAGCCAGTAGCTAATCAGCAACAGGAAGTTGTCGAGTGTGCCAGAGAAATTGGTCGAGCCGATCAGCGCGATAGCAATATAAATCACTGCACCAATCAGGGTCCAGACGTAACGCTTTACCTGCTGAAAGGTTTTTCCAAGTACCTGCATGCTTAATCCCAAACTATAATCGTTCGGAATATTATTAGCAATGATACTTAGTGCCAGCAACACGAGAATGAAGGAGCCGAAACCTCCAAGCGGACTGACAACGGCGGAAAGCAATCCACCAACATCACCAAATGACCCGAATGCAGTGTTCCACGCTTTCACGCTTCCCAGTGCAGTGGTGAAGGCTACTCCTAGTATCTCTAGCAACACACAAGGAACTGCGATGCCCAGGAATGTAAGCCAGAAGACGCGACTGGGTGAGGTTTGTTCAGGCTGATTGACGTTATAGTCAGCCGCGTAGGAACTCCATCCAGTGGCGAAACCATAGATCGCACCGCCAAAGGCAATAAAGGCTGCTACTTCAGCAGCACCAGCGTTTTGTGTTGGTATAGCACTGAAGTGAGGAGCAGCTACGATAAGCAAGATAACGAATATGACTGCCATTGGAATCCACGCATAACGCTCATAACTATGGACATATCTATATCCATAGATACTGACGATGGTTGTGAGAATAGCAATCAGCAGAATACCAGCCCAAAGAGGAATACCACCGTGACTCAATGCGACGAGCAGTTGACCACCGACGATCACGTTTACTGCGGACCAACCAATACACGCTGCAATGTTGAAGAGTGCCATTATCATGGCACCAATCCAGCCAAATGAGAAACGTGAGATGGTCATCTGCCTCAAGCCCAACTTCGGACCTAAGGTGGAGAAAAACGCTGGGGGTAACACACCGAGTACATTAAAAATGATGATGACAGCCACGCTATCCCAAAACCCAAGTTTGAAGACGGGAATAGCAAGGGTGCCAAGGGCAAATGTGGAGAGTACTAAGTTGGCAGAGAGCCACATGGTGAAGTTGTCGAAAATGCGGACGTGAGTACGCGTTTTTGGCGACACACGTTCGATACCATGCGTTTCAATGCCTTGCTCTTCGGGAATGGTTACAACATCGGTAGCCAATGCTTCATCCTCCTAAAAAAACTAATAAGCATTCCTCACAGGAGAGAGATATAAACTTCTCCTAAACTCCAGTAAGTGAATTATGGAAAGTATAGCACAAGATTGCATGACAGGGGCAGAGCATCTGTCACTACTATACCGCCCTACAAGTTACATGAGAAACGACGGAGATTAGTACAGGCTTTCTTCAATGGGAATGTGATTGTGCATGGTCATGATCGTGACTGTGCGGTTGCCCGATATAGGGAGCGTGTGCATCGATTACCGAGCGGCGCTGCTCTTGTGGGGACTGTAGATGCTGTTCGAGCCACGCGAGAATTTCGTGTAGTCCAGTGCCATCTTTGAGATTGGTAAAAACAAAAGGGAGCTGCCCACGTTGGTGCCGCGCATCTCGTTCCATCACCTCTAGCGAGGCTCCTACATATGGTGCAAGATCAATTTTGTTAATGACGAGTAAGTCGGAGCGCGTGATGCCTGGACCTCCTTTGCGTGGAATTTTGTCGCCGCCGGATACGTCGATGACATAAATAAATACGTCAACTAGTTCTGGACTGAACGCGGCGGCTAAATTGTCACCCCCGCTTTCAACAAAGATGAGTTCAAGTTGTGGTAAACTCTCTTCTAAGTCAGCAATAGCCTCTAAATTCATTGAGGCATCCTCTCGAATCGCAGCATGTGGGCAACCACCCGTTTCGACGCCACGCACACGCTCTTCTGGTAACGTCCCTTGTCGCAGCAGGAACTCGGCATCCTCTTTTGTATAAATGTCGTTTGTCACCACTGCAAGATTGTATGTAGGCCATAACCGTTTGCTTAGACAATCTACTAGAGCCGTCTTACCGCTTCCAACGGGACCTGCGATGCCTACTCGAAATGCACGTGTTCGTGTTTCCTGTTTTTCTATCATATCAATTCCTTTCCTAAATAAGCTCACCGATGTTGATTTGATAGTTGCATCAATACCTAATACTCGCAAAAAAGCTTTATGGTGATGCTATTATAAGTCTTAGAGCACAAGTGAAATTTGGTTTTGTTCTAAACTCTCCATACTTTTGGTCCCATGCTCCTGATTGAAGATCATCTGAGAGGACTTTTACCAGTTTGTCTTCAACTCCTTCAGGCAAAAATCCCCATGCTGATTGTGATAATCGCACCTCTTTTTCCAAGAAAGCCTCAGGGCGTCCATAATATGCCTCCTGAAAGCCATCAACACAATCAAATGGAACAGGAACAGGCTGAACATCACATTTTCCCCCAAGTAATTTGGTGATGAAGCCTATGGTAGGATAACGCGATTTCTCTACTGCGATTAATTCTGGAAAGTAATGTGCATTCCAAAAGTTATCTAAGGCATCCGGGTCAAATGTCATGACTACCACTTGCTCTCGTGTGACCCTGCGTAGTTCCCGTAGACCTTTATTCATATCTGACCAATGATGAACCGTTATTATTGCCATAGAAGCGTCAAAGGAGTGGTCATCAAATGGCAATGAATCTGCTGTTCCAATAATGGCAGGTACTTTTTGTGTTGCCTGACGTTGCGAACGCATAACACTTGAAGGCTCGACCGCTACAACATATCTATCTTCAGGTTCATATGAACCAGCGCCAGCCCCTACATTCAATACTGTTTTGGAAGAGCCTAAAGCAGCATAAACATAGGTTGCTATTCTTGGGTCGGTTCGTCTATATCCAGAGTATTTCTGTCCATGTTTCTCATAGTTGAAAGCTGGATTCTTAATTTTCATAAGACATATGTATCTCCTTCATTTACAAGAAAAACTTGCACATCACGTTAGTTAGAATAGAAAGTATCTCTGTGCCAACGGCAATACGTCAGCGGGTTCACAGGTGAGTAGCTCACCATCGGCACGCACTTCATAGGTTTCGGGATCGACTTCGATGGTTGGTGTGGCATCATTATGAAGCATGTTAGCTTTGCCAATGGATCGGCATTGCTCAACCGCGACTGCTGTTTTGTGCAAGCCAAGTTTCTCTGGCACCTCGGCTTCGAGAGCTGCTTTTGAAACAAAGATCAGGCTTGTAGCAGCGACTGCACCACCAAAGGAACCAAACATGGGGCGATACAGAACAGGTTGTGGCGTTGGAATCGATGCGTTCGCGTCCCCCATCGTGCTCCATGCGATGAGGCCGCCTTTGACGATCATTTCGGGTTTGACGCCAAAGAGTGCTGGTCGCCAAAGCACGATGTCTGCAAGTTTCCCCGGTTCAATCGAGCCAATGTGTTGTGCCATGCCATGCGTAATCGCGGGATTGATCGTATATTTCGCAATGTAGCGTTTCACTCTGAAATTATCATTACGTTCGGTATCCTGAGCAAGTGCGCCGCGTTGCACCTTCATCTTATGAGCCGTTTGCCATGTACGTATCACGACCTCGCCAACGCGTCCCATTGCCTGTGAGTCGCTAGAGATCATGCTAAAGACGCCGAGATCGTGCAGAATATCCTCGGCGGCAATCGTTTCGGGACGGATACGGCTCTCGGCGAAGGCGACATCCTCCGGCACTTGTGGGTTGAGGTGGTGGCACACCATAAGCATATCTAAGTGTTCCGCCAGCGTGTTGCGCGTGTATGGTCTTGTCGGATTCGTGGAGGATGGAAGAACGTTGGCTTGTGATGCAATGCGAATGATGTCTGGTGCATGACCTCCACCGGCTCCCTCTGTATGATAGGTATGAATGGTTCGTCCAGCGATGGCCGCTATTGTATCCTCGACAAAGCCTGCCTCGTTGATGGTGTCAGTGTGAATAGCGGTCTGTACATCATACTGGTCGCTCACTTTAAGACAGGTATCAATAGCGGCGGGTGTCGTTCCCCAATCTTCGTGAAGTTTTAGACCACATGCACCTGCGGTAAGTTGCTCTACAAGAGGTGCTTCAGTGGAGGCGTTGCCTTTGCCAAGAAAGCCAAAGTTAATAGGCCAGTGTTCACTTGATTGGAGCATACGAGCAAGATTCCACGCACCAGGAGTACATGTTGTCGCGTTCGTGCCTGTCGCAGGTCCCGTTCCACCTCCGATCATTGTCGTGATGCCGCTAGAGATTGCCTCGTAAATCTGTTGTGGCGAAATAAAATGAATATGACTATCAACGCCACCTGCCGTTACCAACAAGTTTTCGCCTGCAATCACCTCGGTTGATGCTCCAACAATGAGTTCTGGATCGACGCCATCCATGATGTCTGGGTTGCCAGCCTTCCCAACCTTCACGATACGCCCATTCTTGATTCCAATATCCCCTTTGACAATGCCCCAGTGGTCGATGATGAGGGCGTTGGTGATGACGAGATCGAGTGCTCCATTCGTTCCTTCACGTATAGCTCGACTACTTTGCCCCATACCATCACGAATAACTTTGCCTCCGCCAAAGGTGATTTCATCGCCATAGGTGGTAAAATCTCGCTCCACCTCTATAACCAGATCGGTATCCGCCAAACGTACTCTATCTCCAACGGTTGGGCCGTAAAGATCAGCATAGGTGCCACGCGCTATTCTTAAGCTCAATTCTATTGCTCCTTCCGGCTAAAGTGCTCCGTTGACAAGTCCACGATGCCCATAGACCATTCGTGCTCCGCCAAATGCGACAAGGCTCACTTCTCTCTCATCTCCTGGCTCGAAGCGAACGGCAGTTCCGGCAGGAATGTTCAGGCGCATGCCATACGCTACCTGTCTGTCAAAATCGAGAATATGATTCACCTCGAAAAAATGAAAATGACTCCCAATCTGAATGGGCCTGTCGCCTGTATGCCTGACAAGTACCGTCGCTGTCTTACGACCAACATTTGCCTCGATCTCCCCAGACGCGTCGTTCAACAAATACTCACCCGGTTTCATGTATTTCTCCCAACTGCTCTTCTCACTACGCAACTATTCCTATTGAATAGGATCATGGACTGTTACCAGTTTTGTGCCATCGGGGAATGTTGCTTCGACTTGTACCTCGTGAAGCATTTCTGGCACACCTTCCATCACATCTGCACGCTTGAGAACTGTTGTGCCATAGACCATGATGTCGGAGACGCTTCTGCCGTCGCGTGCCGCTTCTAAAATTTCGGCAGATAGAATTGCGACTGCCTCTGGATAATTGAGTTTGAGGCCACGCGCCTGTCGTTTACGCGCTAACTCCGAGGCGACGAAAAGAAGAAGTTTGTCCTGTTCATGTGGAGTAAGATACAAAATGAACCCTCCTGCTTCTGTTTGTGTTCTTGTGGTAGGGACCGATTTATCGCGTCCGGTTGGCGTCTCGATTGCCCAGGAGGACGCGATAAATCAGTCCCTACCACAGCCGTTCAGTAGATTTTACGCGGAAGTGTGGCCTCTCGTCCATAGAGTGCCAATTTTGCCGCCTTCCAGAAAGCAGGTAGCCCCGTTGCTATTGCTCTTCCCTCTTTGCTTACTGCTCGTACAACCAATCCATGTGCAACTAACGTGCTCACGCCCCAACTGACATCATGGGAACGTGAAAGCTGTTGTGCTACCTCACCCAGTTGTCTTTCTAAACTCTGCCATATCTTCGCGTCAACGCCAACTTTACAGATATAAAAGCTACAAAAGTAACGATAAGGGCCTAGACGTGTCAACGAAGAGAGAGGGCGTATTTTTGGCTCTAGCCGAATGTGCTCTATGGCAATCGGCTTCCCTTGTGCAGCTATCTTTACGCTCATCTCAAGTACATCATACTCAAAACATTCGCCTTTTGCTAATCGCCCCGGCGCGACTGTTTCCCACCAGAAAAGGCCCGCATTTTGCGATAGCTCTATATATGTGTGCTGCTGGTAGCGTGCTTCTGCAAAAGGAATAAGCGGATCAGGAAGATATTCCAGCAAACCATTCTCTTCTATCGAAAGCGTATTTGTTTGAATCGCGGAAGCTCTATCTGCCTGACTACGATAGAGACGCGTCGCGCTGGTAGATGTAAGTTGAGCATATGCGTCATGACTAACCTTGACTGCAAGGCTCAGCGCATCGCCACCAAGCACACCACCTGAAATATTGTGTAGATGTACAAGTGCGCCTCCATCATCAATAGGGAACGCGCGTATAACTTTCAACGGCGGCTTTTGCGTGTAAACGAGGAGCCTTGTTTGTTGCTCTCCCTCGTCCTGAACAAAAGAGATATCAAGCTTGCCTTCGACGCCCTGTTTTGCTGTATCTTGAATAAGAGATATCCTACTTTCTTCAACTGATAAAAAGGCGGGTCGTGAGATTCGGGTGGCGCATACTCCCAACATCGAGAAGTGAGGTAAACAGAGTGATATCATCGCTGTTCATTGCGACACTTGTACTCTGTTCCACAACAGATAGCAGAGTTGGCTTGAGTTGCCACGAAATACGGCTGGCCTGACTTTGACCAAGTGGTAGAAGGCGCTGGCAAGCGGAGACAAGTCCAGCGAGCGATTGTTGAAGATAGGCGAGCACTACCAGTGTCTCCTCCATCTCAAAAGCACCTCCTACAAGGCCAAACGCAGGACCGTAGTGAATACTTCCTCCATCCAGTTTGCTTACCTGAAGTGCGTAGGAGAGTATTGGCAACTCTTCAAGGTTTTGTACCAGTTGCAGAAATCGTCTTCCCAATGTTGTGCTAGCAGCTCTGCTCTCACGAGATGTTTTGAATGCACTCAATTGTTGGTTTAATCCAGTCCAACTTTTAGCGAACATATCCTGCTCTGGCAAAGAGGCCAAACGATAAGCCGCACGACAAGCCACGCTTTCAAGCGAGCCTACCTCTTCAAAGTAATCTATGAGAAATGCTTCCAGCCGTTCAACGGTCAGATAGCCTTCCACAACCAACGTTTCTAGGCCAAAGGAATGCGCGGTAGAACCAATGGGAAGCGCACTATCTGCTATCTGCATCAGTTGCAAGAGGCGGAGATTGCTATCGGGCAAAAGGCCCTCCTTTTTAGTTATACTCGCATGTCTTTTCGTTTCAAGAAATAGCCACATATAATGCCAAAGACGATAATCATTACGACTAAGGCTAACCACATCAGGAGCAGATACTGCATTGCTTCCGTGTGGCTGTAGGTGGAGAAAAGCGTACTATGAGAGGTGTAGGTGGTCCCGAAAAGCTGATCGCCATTCAGTTTATCGCTATGTATACCAGTTGATGAGTCCAGTGCTGCCATGGCCCAACGTATCGGAAAGATCATGCCTGGATATTGCAGGTACCAACTTGTGAGCGGAAAAATGGTGCCTGCGAAGATGACTTGTGGCAATAGGAGTAACGGAATAAAACTCATTGCACGATCATTGTTTGGCGCAATCGCTGACACGACCAGTCCTAGCATCAAACCAGCAAAAGACGTAAGTGCAATGGTGACATATATTTCTAAAAATGGTGGGAGAAATATGCTGTAGCGAAAGGGATCAAAAACGCTCACACAAAGTACAAGAATCAAACTCTGTACGAGACATAATAATCCCAATACTGCCATCTTCGAGAACAAATAGGGTAGAATACCCAGGTTGACCGTGCGTTCACGACGATAAATCGGTACCTCTTTCACAATCTCACGAATCGCGTTGATACAGCCAAACATGATCGCGGAAAAGGCCATCAAGAAGAGCAATGTTGGTGCATACTTCATTCCTGGCACGATGAAGTCTTGTAATGCTTTTGTGACTCCGCCTCGTTGTTGTGCATATGCCTGTCCTCTTGCATCAAGCGTGAGGAAGTCCTTCACATGCTGGCAACTTTTCGACACGATAGGATTATCGGGTGTAGGTACATCAGGGTAGCCTTTCGCAGCGATAATAGCAGACGTTGTTGGGCATAGCAAGACTGCGTTTGCATTAAAGGCATCGGTGCCAACTCCTTGAATAAAGAAGAGCAAGAGCAATCCGATAATAGGAGCCTGAAGCAGCAGAATTGCAAGGTTTCCCATATCATTCCTTAGCAATTCGATGTAACGCTGAGAAAGTAAGAGAAACTGCCTCCAAAAAGTGCTCTTTTGCTTCACTTTCTCTTGAGGTTGTTGTCTTTGAAGCAGTGGTGTACTCGCCCCTGGCCTCTGACTCAGCGCATCACCCACGTATTTCTGGTACATGTGTGATTGCTTGAACGCCTCTCCAGCCTCTACTGGAATAGTGTGTTTGGCATCGCTCGGCTCTAAGAGACTGTAGATTTCCGCGAAATCGGGTTGTTTGAAATAAGATTTCGCCTCCTCTGGTGGTCCAAAGTAAGCGAGATTGCCACCAGGAGCTAGGAAGCACACATAATCGCACACGTTAATATTATTGGTGGCATGCGTGACCAGAAGAATAGTATGCCCTCTATCTGCCAACTTGCGTAGTAAAATCATCATTTTGCGATCAAGGCCAGGATCAAGGCCGGATGTCGGTTCATCTAGGAAAAAGACATTGGGCTTCGCCAGCAATTCGAGCGCGATAGACACACGTTTACGCTGTCCACCAGAAAGTTGATGAATGAGTAGTTTGCGTCGGTGTTTCATCTCAACATCGTCGAGCACCTCACCGATGCGTTGCGTGATCTGGGCCTCGGTAAAATCTTGTGGTAGTCGCAATTTGGCAGCGTAGTACAGGGCACGCTCTACCGTTAAGTCGCGGTGGATGATATCATCCTGTGGGACATAACCAAGTTGTGCACTAAAGGACGCGAGATTACGATAATAGTCCTGTCCATTGTAGAAGACGGAACCTTGTTGAGCAGGACGGAGACCACTAAGAGCATCAAGTAGCGTTGTCTTACCTGCTCCAGAGCCACCGACAAGTGCTACAAATGAGCGTGGTGGAATACTCAGCGAAATATCGTTCAGCAAAATCGTCTGATTATTGCCCACTTTTGTAAGGTTGAGCGCATCAATACGGATATCTTCGCTCTCATCATATTGTGTCAATTCTGTCGTGGTATAGATAAACCTGAACGGTCCAATGCGAATTTCATCACGCGGCTGAAGCAGTTGACTCGTCACTTGCAAACCATTGACGTAGGTATGATTTGTGCTATTCAGGTCGGTAAGTTGATGCGTGCTCTGCTCAGCTACCAAACGTGCATGATGCGCCGAAACCTGCGGATGATTGAGTACTACATCATTGTCCTGCAGGCGCCCAATGACCATTTCAGCGTTTCTCAAAGAAATAGGCTGTATCTTCTGTGGTACCTTCTGTGCGCCACCTGTACCATCATTGTACGTCAGCGTTATCAGCGCACCGTACTCATCATCAATACGGAACGTATCGCCGCGCGTCAATGTTTTGCGCAAGGACTCATTGCCCTGAATTTTTTGTCCTTGATAGAGCAATCCATTCTTTGTCTGTGGGCGATCAGGATGAGGATGAAGCAAAATCAACTGATTCCCCTCATGGACAATTTGCAGGTGTAGGTCAGAGACGCTCGTTGCATTAATAGAGATGTCGCTTTTCGGGTTTTGCCCGATGCTGATGGTTTTCTGTGCAAGAGGATACTTTTTCTTCTCACCAGTGGTATTATCTGTGACTTCTAGGGTGGGAATGCCCATTGCGGTAAAAGAGGCCACCTCTGTTCCTATCGATTGTGCATTTTGCGCAGGTGTGAGATGCTCTTCTTTCACAGGAGGGATTGCTTCTCTCGGCCCATCTGCCACAACAACTTCTGCCCGCCTCTCTTCTGAATGAGCAAGATGTGAATGCTCAGAAAGGACAAGGGGTGAAGGTACTACATGTTCTTTCTCCTGGTTGTCAATGATGGCAGGAAGGGTAAAGAGAAATGTTGTAACGTCCCCTAGACCAACAATATTTTTGTGAGAGAGAGCGGCTTGTTCTTTCGCCTGTTGGTCAATGGTGATGGTATTTGTTTGAGTGAGCTTTTCAATGCTCCACACAGCGTCCTTGTACATGAGGCGTGCATGGAACCTTGAAACATTCTGATCTGAAATAGTGATGTCATTACTTCTATCGCGTCCAAGTGTGGTAATCAGATTGGTAACGGGGAAGACGCGACCAGTTAATGGGCCTGAGAGAAATGTGAGCGAGGCCAGTACTTGTGGTTTATGCTCTGAGTTCACAGCTTAGACTCTTTCTCACCTATAACCCACTAAATATTTGAGCGAGGGTTATAGGTGCACTGAAACGTTGATAAAGCTTCTTATTGATAGCCTGGGCCTACAGTGAAATAGCCGGAGAGCGAAAGACAGGTGCTCGTCGTGCTACTGCAAAAGTTTCCATGTAAGTAGTTGCCATCCGATTGCTTTTGCACAGTTCCAACATAGAGAAGTGGTTTCTGACCCGCGGGTTGTTGAATGGAAAAAGAAAAATTCCCTTGCATATCTATCGCTCCAGTCACAAGATCATAGACGCCTTGTGTAGGAGATGTGTACGTGACCGAGCCAGTCAACGCGCCACTTCCTTTGCTCTGTACAAGATACACAGTAATATAGGTTGTTTGTTGGGTCGTTGAATTAGCCATTGATCCCTTATAGGTTCCAGGAATGTACATGCCATTTTGTGGTGTGGGGGTCGGCGTGACACCCTTAGTCGGAGTAGCTGTTGGTCGTTGTTGAGTACTCGCTGCTGTTTGAGTCGCACCCGCGTTCTGGTGATTGATAGCATTCGCGCCGAGTTGACTATTGCTGGATCGGGAAACGTTGAAGTAAAATATGCCACTGCCAACGAGGAGGAGTATCAGCAAAAGCCCAATAATACTGGCGGTCCCGAAGCGAAAAGGTGACGACCTTTTGGGTATGGTAGATTGTCGCTCTGCTGTCTGTATGGAGGATGCGGCAGCCATCGTTGGAAGATCGTGCCCAGATACTGGCTCGAAAAGTTGTGGCGTAATAGGTTGTTGTTGCGCTGCCTGTATCGCTTCATCTGAATGAGGAGTTTCATGAGAAGGCGCGATAGTTATGCTCAGAAGCAGGGGACTTGACTGGTCGGCAGACTCAGTAGAAGTAGGCACACGAATAATCTGTCCATCATGAGTTCCCGCAGGTATTGGAACATTGACCTTCCCACCCCCTGGAAGCGTAATCATGCGACTGATACCAGAGTTCGCTTCTTCCTTGCTGATAGCCACAGTCGTGTATGTGTCGATGCCTGCTTCCTGTGGCTCATGGATGACTTCAGGAGATGACGTATGAACGGCGTCCTGTAGTGCACTTGCGAAGGCTGCGATAGATGGGAATCGATCTTCCGGTTTCTTTGCTAGAGCACGTACGAGTACTGGCGTAACCGCGGTTGGAAGACTGGAGTTAAAAGTCGTGGGTGCTGGCGGTTGAGCCGAGAAGTGCTGATACATCAACTGCTCCATGCTTCCCACAAAAGGAGCACGTCCAGCGAGCAATTCATAGGCCATAACCGCAAGTGCGTACTGATCAGTAGCTGGAACGGGACTACTGGTCCACTGTTCAGGTGCCATAGCGGTAGGCGTGCCACGAATGGTGCGACTCGTATTCGCAACGGTGGTCGAACTGCGGGCAATACCAAAGTCAGCAAGAAGCAAAGTTGGACGGTTCGGATTCTTTTTATTCCCGCGAATCAGGAAGTTAGATGGTTTCACATCGAGGTGAATAACGTCGTGATCGTGCCCATACTGGAGACCCTCGGCTGCTTGCTCAATCAAGTATGCACTGTCCTGTGGTGAAAGTGGATTACCCACGCGTTGTCGGAGCCAACCTGCAAGTGAGCCATCAGCGCAAAATGGCATAACCATGTAGCTAATCGTTGTGCCATCGTTGATTTCCTCGCCAAAGTCATAGAGGGGTAAAATGTTTGGATGTTCAAGTGCTGCAATGGCCTTTGCTTCACGTTGGAAGAGCCTTGCTGCGTTTGCGGCTGCATTGCTATCGAGAGAGGAAGCGTTCTCAGAACGAATAACCTTAATTGCAACCTGTCGAGTTACACGCTCATCCTGCATGAGGTATACTTCACCCATACCCCCGCTACCAAGGACGCGCAAATAGTGGTAGCGACCATTTTGTAGTGCTTCTAGTGCCATAGTTTGCCTCATGGTACAAAAATAAAAAATCAGGACCCATTGCATCACGTGTGTAGTTAAATATAGCAACAATATACAACATCAATAGCTGTAGTGCAAAAATTATAATGGACGTGTTCAGTCAGCTATTAACGCCTTTGAGCATATCACACGAAAGTGTGATTGCAAGATACTATTAGTGAGTGATGTGCCAACGGGTTATATCGTCTATACTCTTATTTATATGTACAACGTGGAAGACATTCAGAAGCTAATGTTTGGTTCCACACTAGTAGATAAAGGCTTGACAGAGTACCGTCAATAGTCCCTCGTTTTGTCTATATAAATGAATGTATGAACTGCCCAACTATTTAGAGGGAGAAAGAAGGATAAACCTATGACCAGTAATACTGTTATCGAACGCGCTCAGCCAATACAAGCTCTATCGCCAGAAACCGTCTCTCAGCAGGATAACCTGCTCACTGTTACCGAGGTTGCCCGTCGCTTGCGTGTAGACTCGACTACGGTACGTCGGTGGATTACAAATGGAGTATTAGAAGCAGTGATTTTGCCTCATCAGGGCAAGCGTCTTAGTTACCGCGTACGTCAGCAGACGCTCGATCAACTCTTTGCATCTCCCACTCCTCTCGTAGCGCAGCAAAGTAGTGCACACAAATAATTTTTGTTCAACAACGCATGGTCACAAAAAAGTGAAGATATTTGTGACCATGCGTTATCTATTTCTCAAAATGTTTCGTCTTGACAGGACTGAAGGTTCCTCGCTTCTGCTAAAGAACGTCTCCTAAGCATCTTGCAAGCCCTTGCTCTCCTCTCAGCGCGGGATAGGAAATGTAGGTATGCTTCTTATAGCCTCTGGTTTTACTGGCGTCCTTCAATGCATACGCAAATTCCTGTATATGAGTATAGCGTTGTGCAGGGTCTTTAGCGAGAGCCTTAAGAATGACTCGCTCAACCTTAGGAGAGAGTAGTGGATTAACTGCACGTAAGGGAGGAGGAATCTCATTCAGATGTTGGACGCATATCTGGAGGGTTGTACCGTGAAATGGATAGTGACCGGAAAGCCATTGATACACCATCATCGCAAGTGCATACTGATCACTTGCTCGCTGTGGTTTGCCTTGAATTTGTTCAGGGGATAAATATTTGACTGTCCCTTGTAACTTGTCATATATGGTCGTCTTAGCATTCGCAACAGTCGTCGCAATACCGAAGTCGCCAAGCAAAACTTTGTTCTGTAATCCTAGCAAGAAGTTATCAGGTTTGACATCGCAGTGAATTACTCCCTGGTTATGGACGTACTGTAGCGCACTCGCAGCTTGTAGAATAAATGGTAAAATCATTGAGAGTGGCAGTGGGATACTCTGTGGTAATGCATGTTTGAGTGTTCCCCTGGAAGCATGTTCCATCACCATGAAGGGAGTCCCGTTTTTCCATCCAAAGTCGAGTACGTGTACGATGTGTTGATGTCGGAGATGTGCATGAAGTTGTGCTTCAAACAGAAAGTGTTTTATCTCGTCAGAACTAGCAAGTGAAAGATTCAGCAACTTGACCGCGACTTGTGTCTTGAGATACATATGTTCCGCGAGATACACATGCGCGTTTCCACCATGCCCAATTTGACGTAGAATTAAATAGTTGCCAAACTCACCGATTGGTTGTTGTTCTATAGATGTAGACGTGTTCATACGTGTTAACTCCATGACCTGAGACTTCCAATGCGTTTATTTTATGAGGGGTAAGGCATCTATGTGCTCTTATGTTTATCTATGTAATGTTCTTATTTTGAAAGTATACGGTGATGCGTTTCCAATCCACATCACTAAAAGGTGTGATTCTGTTGATGGAAGTGCAAACTCACACAAAAGAAGTAGATGGGAGTCACCCATATATGTGCTGTACGGTGATGCATTTTTGCTTTATACTTCTTTAGAAGTATATGGTCTGAAAGATACTATGGTAGTAACGCATCGTAACTTTTTAAAAGGAGAGCAGTCAGGTATGACAATTCGTGTTTTAATCGTGGACGATCACCCTGTTGTTCGCCAAGGACTGCGCCTCCTTCTAAGTAACGACGTAGATATAGATATCATAGAAGAGGCTGCAGATGGTGCGGAGGGCGTGGAGAAGACGCGTCTTCTACGACCAGATGTTGTCTTGATGGACCTGCTCATTCCCGAACTAGATGGTATAGCCGCTACAGCCATCATACGACAAGAACTACCTGAGACAGAGGTGGTTATTCTCACCAGTGTGCTTGAACGTATTTCTGTCACACGAGCTATCCAGGCTGGTGCTATTGGCTATTTGCTCAAAGACGTGCAGGTACAAGAACTCCTGAATGCTATTAAAGCGGCAGCAGCGCATCAACTCCATCTTTCCAGTCAGGCTTCTGCCTATCTTATTCAAGGGATGCGTACATCAGAACGCTTTGAGGCGTTAACCGAACGTGAACTTGAGGTGTTACAACTTCTCGCTCAGGGGCACTCGAATAAAACTATCTCCCGTATGCTCAGTATAGCTGAAGATACTGCAAAAACGCATATTCGTCACATCATGACAAAGCTGAATGTACAGAGCCGCACTCAAGCAATTCTCACCGCCATGCGCCTCGGACTTGTCTCTCAAAAAATATAACTAGTGAGAACACACTATACGATGCTTATGTTTTGTAAATACACGTATCACTCAAAAGAGTGAAAATAGTGTGTTTACGCGATGTATTCTTCAGAATAAAAGGGTACATTTACATATGGGGAAGGCATTGTAGCGAGTAATATGTAGAGCGTTCACGGATGGCATGGATGCTAGAAAATCGTCAAGGGATGTGTAGGGATACAATTGACATGTTTGTGCAGAGATACACTGACATTTTCGACACATCGGGGGATACACGCTAGTGAATACGCTTACGAATTTTCCTGTCATATGGAAGAACAAAAATTACTTCGAGGAACTTGAGCAGAAGGACTTGCATCAGAAAGAGGAACTTGTATTTGCGGTCAGTCAAGAACGGCAACGTCTGGCCCGTGAACTACACGACTCAGTGCTTCAGGTATTGTATGGCATCAACATGATCGCTCATCAGAATGAGACGAACCACTCTCTGCACAATATATCTGTGGACGATTCACTGCAAGCTGTTGCACCAATGGCTCATGTAAGTTTGCTTACTGAGACAGGCATCAATGAAGTACGTGCATTGATGTATGAACTGCGTCCTGACCTACTAGAGATAGAAGGATTGGTAACTGCTCTTGGGAAACGCGTGGCACTTCTGCGTGAATGCTATAAGCTGAACGTTGAAGCTTTTCTATTTGGTGAGCCTGATCTTTCGATAGAGGGGAAACATGCTTTTTACTGCATTGCACAGGAAGCATTTCATAATATTGTGAAACATGCTCGCGCTACTACTGTTACACTCTGGCTGATGCAAGAAGAACAATCATTGGTTTTGATTGTACGTGATGATGGCAGAGGCTTTGAGCCAAAGAACGCATTTCCTGGACACTTTGGACTTCAATCTATGCGCGAACGGGTTGCCTTACTTAATGGAACTCTTTCGATTGTAAGTGCACGGGGGCAAGGAACATCTCTCTGTGTTCGACTTCCAAGATACAACTGAGCACGCTAGCGCACCATTTGGAGTATGATCTCAACATTTGAATGAGGATAGCCATTTGTGATGACTTGATACACACTCGTTGTCGTGAACCACAGCAATCCATCCTGTGCTGTAATGCGAGCCTGAATTGCATAGCGATGAGTGGAAATAATATCTTTAGGATTATAGGTCACGACGAACGGGATTGGCACCTGCTGCTCAAGTGTTATGGTCTGCTGTCCAAGCACAACAGACGCAACATCCTGTTTGGAAATATCCGCAAGTTGAACCAGGACTTTCATTGTTCCCGGAGGCAGGGCAATACGCTGAAGGTAGGTGATCGTGCCCGTAACAGTTGCTAAATCTTGCTCTTTACTTGTACGTTCCTCATCTAGTAGCAGTATGCTAAGCAGGATTGCCAAAAGAGTAACGTTCATAAGCTATTTCAACCTCCTAGTTTTGAGTTTTTCATACTCGGCAGTATAGCAAGAAACTATGAATTTATACATCACCAAAAGAGGTGAGAGAAAATACTGCATGAAGTGCACATGTATAACAACTTCTACTGAAAAAAAGCTCTCTCGAAAGGTGGAGACCAAGATAGCCTGCTTGTGCGATGTTGCAAACTCCCTTGCCTCTTATACTCACAGAGGTATTGTTTTCGTAAGGATATGTACTTTGAAATAAAACAAAAAGTCGTAATTACACGAACTGAAAGAGGAAGACTCATGAGCACTAATTCTCAGAATACGAATGAAGAAGGCATGTTAAGTGGTGCGCGTAACGTAGCAGAGCAGCAAGTAGATCAGGCCATCGATCAGTTTGCTGGCAAAATTCCAGGTGGTGAACAGTATAAGCAGCAAGCAAAAGATGCTGCTAGTGGTGTTCTGCGCAACTTAGAGAAAGAGGGCGAGAATCGCATTAATGGGATGGGTGGCCCGCAGGGTATCTTTGACAAAATTCTTAGCTTCTTCCGTAAGAAATAGTGTTCTTTGCCTAACACAAGCATTAGACCTTAGAATGGTGTAGACTCTTAATAACAACTATACTACCCGTTAAAATACTAGTAACATTATGTGGAGTAAGGGTAACATCAGTCTCACTTCTTATTAGATGAGAGATTGATGTTGCCCTTACTCCGTATTGTATTCGTGAAGAAGTCATATAATGAAGAAAAAAACAACGTAAGGAAAAATATTCTATGATACGACGCATTCTTGCTAGCAGCCGCTATTTAGTCATTATCGCGGTCCTCGGTTCCTTTCTCGCTGCCATTGCTTTGATTTTCTATGGTGGGCTAACCACTATAAATATTTTGATTGAGGTATTCTCACATGCTACGTTTACCGTAACGGGGGCAAAGCATCTTGCTGTTGAGAGTATCGAGGTAATCGACCTGTTTTTGCTTGCAACCGTGTTATATATTGTTGCGTTAGGGTTGTACGTGCTGTTCATCGACGAAAATCTTCCCGTCCAGCCTTGGCTCGTTATCAATGACCTGGACGATCTTAAAGCAAAGCTTACTGGTGTGATTACCGTATCGCTAGCTGTGACGTTTCTTGCTTATGTAGTGGAATGGGATGGGAATACAAACATCCTCGCATTAGGAGTCTCGGTTGGCGTTGTACTATTTTCGCTAAGTCTTTTGCTCTCTCGCACAACGAAAGGTCATTAAGTAAAAAAGCACGATGAGACGTGAACAGAATGAGTGCTAATGCATTGTAGTGCCCTCGCACTCCTATTTTTTGTATAATAAAATACAAGAAAAATACATTTATGTGTTTTTTTGACAACAATTACCCTTTTTTTTCGCATACATCTGTGGTATCGTATGATTTAGGAGAATTGTTGAATATAGTAGCGGGTTGTGATGGCGATGGATGATAAGCAACAGATTAGTAATAATCAAGATAATATTCTTGAAACACTTCAAGCTGAAGATACATCTGGTCTTTTGGGTATCCAGTTTCAGCAGGAGCCTCTCTCTTTCACTCAATTAGTTGGACGTGAAGAAGAGGTTAGGTTTGCTTGTTCCCTTATAAGGCGTCCTGATATCCGACTTCTTACATTGACAGGCCCAGGAGGGATTGGCAAGACACGTCTAGCAAGACAAATCATGGCTGAGTTACAGCAAGAGTTTCTTGATGGTACCTGTTTTGTCGGACTCGCTCCTCTCAGTACTCCTAAGTTATTAACACCTCTCATTACCTATGCACTTGGCCTACAACGTTCTGGAACTCAGTCATTCCTCGACTATCTCAAAGACTTTTTTCGCGAGAAGCAATTCCTCCTAATTCTTGACAATTTCGAGCATGTTCTAGCAGCAGCACCTACCGTGGTAGATTTGCTTGTCACCTGTCCTTTCCTGAAAATCATTGTCACGAGTCGCACGCTGTTACGCGTTCAAGGTGAATATGAATTTTCTGTTCCATCTCTTTCCTTACCAGACTCAGTACAGACTTCAAATATAGAAGCACTTTCGCGTGTCGCTTCGGTCAAACTCTTTTTGCAAAGAGTGCAAGCAATGCAGCGTACCTTTACATTGACGGAAGCCAATGCAAAAAATATTGCAGAAATCTGCATTCGCTTGGATGGATTACCTTTAGCACTTGAGCTAGCGGCTGCACGAATGAAACTCCTCTCATCGAAAGCACTATTAGCACGATTGGAAGACCAGCGTTTGTACATCCTTACTTCTGGTGGATTAGACCTGCCTGTTCGTCAGCAAACGATGTATAGCACAATTAAGTGGAGCTACGACTTACTGACAGAAGATGAGCAATATCTATTCAGGTATCTATCGGTCTTCAATGGTGGTTGCACAGTAGAGATGATAGAGAACTTTTGCGCTATGCTCAGTGATGTCAGCATGTCCGTCCTTGATAACGTCATGTCGTTACTTGATAAGAGTTTGTTGCGATATGTTGAGCAGAAAGAAGGAGAGCCGCGTCTCGTAATGCTTGAGACGATTCGAGAGTTCGGTCTGGATATGCTCAAAGCTCATGACGAGTTGGTATTGGCGCGAAATGCTCATGCTGAGTGCTACCGCAAGCTTGTTGAAAAGGCGAATATATCGTTGCTTGGAACAATATACGATCCTCGGTTTGTACCACTTACTCAAGAATATGAGAACGAGCTTTCGGCAGTACAGTGGCTCCTCGAACGAGGCGAACGAGTAGAAGATTTCGAGACAGCATTGCACATGGCCGGTATTCTGGGGAGGCTCGCGTTTCTTCGTGGGCAGCCTAGTGTCGGACGTGTTTTTCTAAATATGGCTTTGACTGCGAGTGACGCAAGTAGTGTAAGAATTTCACCCATCATTAAAGCAGAGGCACTCTATGTTGTCGGTTGGTTGGCATATTGGTGCTATGATGAGCTGCAAGCAGGTACTCTTTTACAGGAAGGGCTAACACTTTTTCGGAAACATGGAGAACTGCGTGGCATTGCTACATGCCTCAACATGCTAGGCGTCATCGAAATTGAACGTAATGACAAGGGGCCGGGTGATGCGTACCATGAAGAAGCATTGCAGCTTTACAAAGAAGTGGGGGATAAAGCAGGGATCGCGAATATTTTGATGGCACAAGGCTTCATGGCATTTTTTCGCGGACACTTTGCTCACGCACAAGCAAGGTGTCAGGAAAGTCTTGCTCTGTTTAAACAACTGCAAGCTACATGGGGTATGGCGTCAAATCTTCATCGTCTTGGGTGGATTGCCTACTGCAGAGGGGCATATCAGGAGGCATGTCAACTCTTAGAGGAAAGCGTAGCGTTATTTGGAACACTAGGATACCCAAGCCTCAGCACTGAGGCACGCGTTGTTCTCGCATATATCCTTGCTGCTCTTGGAGAAGCCACACGTGCTCATATATTGCTGGAGCAAACGCGTACTGACGAAAGAGTGTCGGGTAACAAGGCAGAGTACGCACAGGTCTTGTCTGCGCTAGGATATGTCAGCTTACGACTGAACGAGAGCGAGAAAGCGCAGGCATTCTTCGAGGAGGGCCTAAAGCAGATCGCGTCAGGGATATGGATGTTTTCAAGAATCACGTTGACTCGCGCATTCTGTTTAGAGGGATTAGGACGTATCGCCCTGTCACAAGGGCAAGTGGAATGGACCGTTCTGCTTTTAGGTACCGCTGATACCGTTCGTACAATCAATGGAACTCGTTTTCCTGTGTATATTGAGCAAGCCTCTTTTGAGCAGATGCTTATAACGGCAAGAACTCACCTTGGAGAAAAGACCTTTACCATGTTATGGGAAGAAGGGCGAACTATGACTCCTGAACAAGCACTTGCCGCCGAAAGTCGCACATACAGTATTCAACCTATGGCTGACAAGACTCCTTTGCCCCCCACTTCAACACCTGCTACGCAAGAAACACGCGCTACTGCTATCCCTGCTGATATACCACTTACCACACGAGAAGTCGAGGTTCTTCGTCTCGTCGCTCAGGGACTGACCAATAACCAAATTGCGCAGAAACTAACGATCAGTTCGCATACGGTGAACACACACGTGCAAGCGATATATAGCAAAATTGGCGTCACTTCTCGTAGTGAAGCAACGCGCTATGCCATTCAGCGACACCTGATTTGATATATTGCGTTTGGATAAAAATTGTCTTCCTCCTATCCCTTTCTTAACCTCATCTTGACAAAAAAAAGAAGTGAGTGCTACTATCACTATGGTTACAGATAGTTTTTGTTGCAGATAGTGTTTTGTTTATATTAAATGGATACTGTTGCATCGTTACATGTCAATGTAACATTTTGTTTTTTCTATTGCTTTGTACTCATACCTATCTTTTTACACGCAAAAGCCCATTTTAAAAGAGGAAATACATGTGGCTTCTCACATACGATATTGGCCTTTACCGAGTAAAGTTCTGGAGGTTCCAATGAAACGTCGCAATGTTCTTGCTCTGCTTGTATCCAGTGTTGTGGCTGGATCGGCACTCGTGATAACGAAGCTTTTATCACCAACAAATAACTCACAACCTACCTCTATCACATCATCACCTTCATTACCGTTCAAGGAAAGCAATCCTATTGTAGTAGAAAACGCTGTACTGGGAACAACGTCCTGGATGATTCCACGTGGGCAGGAAGCCACGATTGAGATACAAGCCTATACCAACGCACGCTCTGTTGCATCCGGTCAATCGTTAACTTTCTATATCAGTACACAGAAGGAAGGCACTTCCTACTACCTGGCAATCTATCGGTTGGGCTGGTATCAAGGGAATGGTGGTCGGTTAATGACCTCCGTACAACTAACAGGAAAAGCGCAAGGATACTATGACGTAAAGACGTTTGAACTTGTAAATTGTCCCTCAGCTTTACGGGATACAGAAAGTGGTCTTGTTGAGGCTAGATGGCAACCATCATATACACTTACTATTCCTGAGAGCTGGACAACGGGCGTATATCTAGCAAAATGCATCACCGCAAATGGCAAGCAAGCGTATACCACCTTCAACGTTCTGGGCAATACAACTGCTCCATACCTTGTTGTAACCCCCGATACTGCCTATGCTGCCTACAATAACTGGGGTGGTCAAAGCCTTTACCCTGATAGCAGTGTAAAGCGCGTTTCAGCCGCAAAGGTTTCATTTGACCGACCAAGTGCTTTACAGCAGGGTTCTGATCAGGTACTTGTCTTTGAGGCTAATACAATCCGTTGGCTTGAGCGCGAAGGTTATAACCTCTCTTACATGAGTAACATTGATTTGCATGTGCATCCAGAAACCTTACTTCAGCATAAGGCATATCTTTCTATTGGGCATGATGAATATTGGACAAAAGAGATGCGTGATGGCGTTGAAAATGCACGCGACCACGGAGTAGGTCTCGCCTTTTTGGAGGCGAATGCCTCGTACTGGCAAATTCGTCTCGAACCAAACTCTGTCGGTGTGCCCAATCGTACTGTCGTGTGCTACAAGGTGCTGTCACAAGGAAACACGGCATCTGATTCAGGGGGGGTAGCCAAGGTCAGTCTGACACGTGACCCGTTGTACGGCGTCGATAATAACCGCGTGACCTCGCTCTGGCGTGATCCGGTGGTAAACCGACCAGAGAATGCAATGATCGGTATTATGTATTCGGACTACAACAACCTGCTACGAGGAACACCCTGGGTATTCCAACCTCAAACGACTGATACGCATCCCCTACATAATGCGCTTCTGCAAAGTACGGGCTTGCAGACAGGACAAGTCTATGATAACGGTTTGGTCGGGTACGAATGGGACAGAATTTTCGACAATGGACAGACTCCTCAGAATCTTCAGGTATTGGCTACTTCGGAGACGCTAAGTAAAGGAGGGGCGCGTGATAGCAGTAACACTACCTACTACATTGCCCCATCGGGTGCTCTTGTCTTTGCTACAGGTTCGATCTATTGGACTGCTGCCCTCGATTCCTATCGCTATGATAACAGTCTTGCTAACACGAAGAATGCTAAAACTGTTCCAGCAATACAACAGTTGATGAAAAATGTTATGGATGCTCTTGTGCAAAAACATGTATAAGAGAAACCAAGTCTATCGAGTAAGTATAGTTACCAAACTGTATCATACCGCTTATAACTTTCAAGAGAGTGTGACTCAAGAGAAGAGTTGCACTCTCTTTATTCGTCGCTGAAGCGATAGCCTGCACCGGAAACCGACTGCAACAGGCGAGGGTTGGTAGAGTCTTGCTCGATTTTCTGGCGTAGTTGCCGAATGTACACATGAAGATAGTGCGATTGTATGTTCCGCTCTGTGCCCCATACTTGCGTGATTAACATCTGTTGCGTCATAATTTTTCCACGATACTTAATGAGGACTTTCAAGAGGTCATATTCAGTCGGTGTCATTTTCACTTCTTGCCCGTTGACCGTCACGAGTCGCTGTTCAAAGTCAATTTGAAGTGGGCCAATAGTGATGAGAGGTTCTGTTCCTTGTAGGACGTGTACACTATGACGGAGCGCAACTCGAATGCGTGCAAGCACTTCGTTCATGCCAAAGGGCTTGCTGATATAGTCGTCAGCTCCAAGGTCAAGTGCTTGTACCTTCTCGCGTTCGGTATCGCGTACCGATACGACGATAATAGGAGGCAGGTTTGACTTTGCACGTATGCGTTTACACACCTCCAGGCCATCTATATCTGGTAGTCCGAGGTCTAGCAAGAGTAGGTCAGGACGAGCATGTTCCATGACCTCTAGGGCTTTTTCTCCGCTATTCGCGGTAAGCACATCGTATCCATGTGCAGCTAAACTACGCTGCAGAATGCGTACGATCTCCGTTTCGTCGTCAATGACCAGAATACGTGCTTTCCCTTTCGTCATTCTTCTGCTCTCCTTCTATGTTTCTCATTGGCAATGTAAAACAAAATATAGCTCCGCCGCCTACTCTTTCTTCTACCCATATGCGCCCGTTGTGCACCTCAATCACTCCCTTGCTTACAGCTAACCCTAACCCTGAACCTCTATCAGCGTCGGCAGCGCGAGCTTCTCTATGGACGCGGTAGAACTTGTCAAAAATGCGTTCACGCTCCGCAAGAGGAACGCCAGGACCTCTATCCGCAACGTTGACTTGAAGATAGTCTTCATGTGCCTCTATGCAAATAGTAATTGGCGAGCCTGTAGGAGTATAGCGTATCGCATTTTCAAGTAGATTGGTGACAACCTGACCTATTTGTACATAATCCATTTCAACGGGTGGCAATTGCTCAGGTATGTATTTCTGTACTGTTCGCTCTTCCAATAACGGTTGCATACGACCCAACACATTATAAATGATTTCGTCTAGTGGATACCAGACTTTCTTTGGATGCAGTGCACCACCTTCGATACGTGACATGTCCAGCAAGTTCTCAACGAGCCGATTGAGTCGATCTGACTCGCGCTCGATGGCAAGTGCGAAGTGGTTACGCACCTCTTCATCCAACTGAACTTCTGGTTGTAGTAAACTTGATGCCGCAGTTTTAATGGTCGTTAGTGGAGTACGCAAGTCGTGAGAAACAGAGGAGAGGAGGGCCGCTCGCAATGCATCCGTTTGCTGAAGCACTTTATTAGAAATGCTTTCTCGTTGTAGGCGTCCGCGTTCTATCACGGTGACGGCTTGTTCGAGAAGAGTTGAGAAAAATACAGACTGTGCTATATCCGGCATTTCCTCATGAGAGCGTTGCAGTACCTCATCTATGATAAGGAGGCGTAGCACTCCAACTACTCTTTGCCCTGTTTTGAGTGGAACAAGACGCGTATGCTGTCTCGTCCGAGGGTAGCGTTCAATCGTTCGCCTTTTCGCTATGATCGCGTGAGACGTTGTGATAGGCATGAGGTCTACCGTTTGAGCATATGTAAGTACGCGAGACACTGCCTCCTGCTCATCTGTTGAAAGGAGTTCGTATGACGCACTATAGTCCGCGCTTGTTTGAGGCACAAATCTACCTTTTTCATCGAGGAGCAACACTCTACAGTCACGTACACCCCAAGGGGAAAATACTTTGACGACTGAGCGAGCAAAGATGGAAAGTTGCTGTTCCATATCCTCTTCACGATTGGTTGTCGAGACAACATCGTATAAAATACGAGTTTCTCGCTCTCGACGGCTAGCATCCTGCGCTCGTCTACGTAGGGCTGACGCGAGTTGACCTGTGGTAATGGCGACAATAAGAAAGACGACGAGCGCGATGACATCGGCGAATTTCGTGATAATGAAGCTATAGACCGGAGGAACGTAGAGAAAATCGAAAAGGAAAAAGGCCAAAAACGATGCAAGTAAGGCTGCATATCGTCCACGTAGAGCCGCCAGAGCGAGAATCATTGGTAGATAAAGTAACAAGCTGTCTGGTATAATCTGATACAGATGAAATGAAGAAAGGCATCCTGTGAGTAGAGCGGTGCTTGCTAATGCAAGTACTGTATCAGACATGTACCTTTTCCATTGATACCTTTTTTTCGAGAGAAATGGAGGAAATGGTTCAGCAACATGCATACATCATCTTCTTTGTGCCTATCAAGCTGTACAAAAATCTCTATAGTGCATAGTATGCTCCATTCTTTAGAGAGATGCAAGATATTTCATTTTATTGATTACATTATGATAAAATAGGACTAGATACATCTTTTCATATCCTCAGTGACGAGGAACAACAAGGAAGAAAGAGATGAGTACATTTGATGCCTTGCAGGGCCTTTTCCTGCGAGATTTACGGGATTTGAAGGAACTCGGAAGAAGAGGATGGTTTGTCCTTCCTACAACACGCTCTGTAAAGGAGGAACATCTTGGGCGATGCTGCTACCTCGCCGAAGAATTTCTCAATTCTACTGAACTGTATACTTTGAAACACGAGCTTGGATTGGATGAGCGACAATGGCATACATATAAAGCAAGAATTTCTGAGCAGTAATTCGGTTTCATAATCTATAGGTTTGAAAAAGCAAGGGCATTCATAGTGAACGCCCCTGCCTCTTTGTGTCTAATCCTCTGCCAGAGTCACAGCCTCTGAGCCAATCGAGGGAAGTGCAGCATTAGTCCCAGGAGCGTCAACACCCAACGCGTATTCGGGATAAGCGGACGCACCATGCTCATGGAGATCAAGACCTTCAAGCTCGCCAGCCTTCGAGACTCGAAGCACGCCAGCGTACTTGAGGCCATACATCAACAGGAACGAAACAGCTAGTGTAGCTATGACGGTCGCTCCTGAACCAAGTGCCTGCGAGCCAAGTTGGGCCAGACCTCCACCGTAGAAGAGACCAGTCACAACCGTTGTCGTATCAGCACCTGTTGGACCTGGCAGACCATATGCACCTGTTGCAAATAGGCCAAGCGAGAGCGTACCCCAGATGCCTGCAATAAGGTGGACAGGAACAGCACCGATTGGGTCATCAATCCGTAAGTATTCCAGAGCGTCCAGACCCCAGATTACGACAAATGCCGCGACAATACCAATAAAGAACGCTCCTATCGGGTCCACCCAATAGCATGGACAAGTGATAGCAACTAGTCCACCCAGGAAGCCGTTGACTGTCAGGCCCAAGTCCCACTTCTTACTACGGGCGTAGGAGTAGAACAGAGCCGCTAAACCTGCTGAACAAGCGGCAAGTGTGGTGTTGAAAGATACGCGACCAATACCCACTGTATCGAGTGCTGAGAGAGTGCTTCCAGGATTGAAACCATACCAGCCGAACCAGAGGATGAGGCCACCAACTGCACCGATCACCAGATCGTGAGCAGGAGGAGGACCACCACCATCGCGTTTAAAGATACGTCCAAGACGTGGGCCAAGTGCGATTGCGCCCGCGAGTGAGATGGCACCACCGATACTATGCACAACAGTTGAGCCAGCAAAATCATGGAAGTTCAAGGCGGCGAGCCAGCCATCGGGTCCCCATGTCCAGTGTCCAATGATGGGATAGATGAAGCCCGTCACACCAATACTATATAGAATGTCGCCCCAGAAGCCACAGCGTCCAATCATTGCGCCCGATGTGATGGTCGAGGCAGTATCAGCGAACGCAAACTGGAAGACCCAGAAGGCGAGGAGTGGAATGCCAGTCGTCAAGTAGGTAGGAGCTAGGCCCATTAACAAGAAGCCATGTGTCCCAATGATGGGCGTCCCTGGCTCAAACATGAAGGCGAAGCCCCAGGCCCAGAACAAAATTCCACAGATACAGGTATCCGCAATACCTTCTACCAAAATATTTACAGACTCACGAGAACGAGCAAAGCCTGCTTCCAGCATAACAAAGCCGACTTGCATACAGAAGACAAGAAATGCCGCGATCAATGTCCAGACAGTGTTCACGGCGTTGATCGTGGGCATGTCTGCGACGGCACCTTTCGTCGCTGCAAATACAACTTTGGGTAGAACGACCCACATAATCGTGAGAACAAGTGTGAGGCCGAGTAGTTTCCCACCCATAAAATAGACAACGTTCCGTCGATGAATGGGGTCGCGCATGTTTGTGCATATACGCGTCCAAGCGGTGCGAAGAAGTGTGGTCATCAAGCGATAGGTCCTTTCAGTCGAAGTTGAAAGAATAAAGAAGATACCTACGGCTCTATCCGTACCTCAGCGCGGCGGTGCGCTCATGAATGCAGAGGCAGTTTGACCTACCTGCCAAACCCTGAAAGAAACAACAATGTGTTCTAACTAGGTTATGCAAAAGAGTATGCTTTACCACTAAGAGCAGATACATATCAACTCCTTAGCTTCTTTGAAATTGAGCTCATCCCTACCGGAGTAGACAGTTTGCATAAGACTCAAGAAGAAAACCTCATGGTAAAGTAGCTTTTCCTGTGCTTTAATTATAGATAAGTTACTATCTTCTATGAAATGGTAAAAATGACATAAGTTTTGCTAGATGTATTGTGCATAATGTACAAAATAATGATTAAAAATAACTGCTTACTGAGGAAAGTATACATAATCAAGATGAATTTGGCATAGAGTATTTGCTTTTTAGGGAAAATTGTTGATAAAATATTGATTTTATGTGTGAGATCATATGTGCATATTGTCTATGCACCTACACTCTCGTTAGGAGATTTGTTTCTACGTACGCGACAACTACAGCAAGCAGGAATACAGTTTGTAGGAGTTGTCCCGCAAGAGAGTATTGGAGCAGGGTGATACATAACCTCAAATGGCTTTACTTGACAATAAGCACACTTCCATTGATAGGAATCTAAAATGAGAAGCCAATCGACGAGAGTAAGTGTTGCTTCTATGCGTAAAGACCGTGCGTGATATACGTGAGCGTTCACTCGCTCAAGCTCTTGAGCAATAATCAGGTAGTTTTCTTCTGTACCTGCCAATTGGCGAATTTTGCTCATAACATGACGCTTGTTGGTAAGCGTCCATTCCGCAACACGTAGAAGCGTTTGCATATCCCTATGAATCATCGTACAAGCTTCCTCAATACACGAACAAAACGAGAGAAAAAGCGGTAGTAAGAGAATATTATCCAATAAATAGGCCCTTTCATAGGGTAAAATTGCCAGAAAATCACCCTGATTTTTTGTGATATAAGAACAAATTACTGACCATTATAGTGTTTTTATTGATAGATTATTGACTATATAGCGTTGAATGTTGACCATCTGTTATGGCTTTGCTGGGAATTTGCAATTTAGTTACGTGTCTGCTATAATAGTGTCATATAGACACTAACATCATTGGTGATGGCCCATAGAAAGCGGTGTGGTGAGGGGGTTCGTTCGTTCGACGACGTAGACGACCACGAAATCTACTGTCTGTATACCTTTTTTGGTGAACAAGACATTTAGTCCGAAAGAAAGATTTTCATGGAAAAACTCGTAACTGTTGTCGGAAAGAACGGCGTTGAATATACTGTTGCGCTAACTGCCGAGCAAGCAGATTTCTACCTGCGCCTTGCACAGATGCGTGCATCATATTCTAATGACGTGATGAAGGAATTTAGCACCTTAATCATTAGTAAGGATCAGCAAGACACACAACGCGGTAAAGCTCAGTACAACTAACACAAAATGGATAGCAGATCACCCTTCATAGACGTATAGAATACGTCTATGAAGGGTGATCTGCTATCCATTTTGTGTTGGAGTAGTCAGCGTTGTGGATAGCTCGTCGCTGACACGTTTCAGATGGGGAACTAATGCTTCTGTCCTTGTCTCATCAAGTCTGCTGGCAGGACCGGATATGCTGATCGTTGCTATCACTCTATGCCCTACGCCGTGTATGGGTACAGAGACACAACGGACTCTCTCTTCTTGTTCGCCATTATCGAGGGCATAACCTAGTTCTCGAATGTGTGCGAGTTCTTGTTTCATTGTAGGAACCGATGATCGTCTTTAACAAAACCTGTAGGGACCGATGTATCGCGTCCTTCTGGCAAGTGCTTGCCAGAAGGACACGATACATTGGTCCCTACAAACTCACGCGTAACAAGCGAAGCATGCGTTCTGTGGCGTCTGTTGCGAGAGTTGCAGCGTGTTCCATTGCGTAGGGGAGCGTCATAGGGCCAGAAGGTAGTACCATGATGCCGTCAACCCCCAACGCATACACCTTTTGGTAGTTGTTGCCTAGACTGCCAGCAAGTGCTAGCACGGGCAGACCGTAGTGTTTTGCGAGAGTTGCAACAGCACCTACGCTTTTACCATATGCTGTTTGCTCGTCTATCTGCCCTTCGGCGGTAATCACCAAGTCTGCCGCACGTACATATGTTTCGAGTTTGACTGCTTCTAAGACAAGTTGTGCTCCAGGGCGGAGTGTTGCATGAAGGAAAGCAATTAACCCGGCACCCAAGCCACCAGCAGCACCCGCACCAGGAATATCACGGACTGACTGCCCTAAGTCGCTCTCAAGTATTTGAGCATAGTGGTCTAGTGCAGCATCGAGTTGCTGTACCATTTCGGGTGTTGCCCCTTTTTGAGGACCATACACGGCAGAGGCACCTGTTGGGCCACAGAGAGGATTAGTAACATCACACGCGACCTCGAAGGTACAATCCTGTAAACGTGAGTCAAGCTGCTTTAGCGAGATATGCGAAAGTGTTGTCAGAGCTGCACCACCGCGTGCAATTGGTGTGCCTTGCTCCGTGAGGAGTGATGCTCCTAATGCCTGTGCCATGCCAGCACCACCATCGTTTGTCGCGCTTCCACCAATACCAATGATGAAGTGGCGACGCTCACGCTCAATCGCTGCAAGTAGAAGTTCCCCCACGCCATAGGTGGTCGTGAGAAGCGGATTGCGTTGTGTGTGCGGTACGAGTGGTAGGCCAGAACTTGCAGCCATCTCAATCGCGGCAGTGCGTCCATCTCCCAATAAGCCAAAGAACGCAGTAACAGGTGTGCCGAGCGGACCCGTGACCGTCTGCCATGCAAGTTCTCCTCCTGTCGCATCAACTAGTGCCTGGACCGTTCCCTCGCCACCGTCTGCAACTGGCACAATATCGACATGTGCTTGTGGATAGACAGCCTGTACTCCCAATGCGATTGCCTGTCCGACTTCCTCGGCGGTGAGGCTGCCTTTCAATGCTTGCGGCGCAATAACAACACGCATAGTTTGTACCCCTCTCATAAAAAAGTAGTACCTGTACAGGTCCGATTATATCACTTTGTTTCGTTTGTGTTCCTCATTAGCACAAGAATGTGACAAAATGAGACCGTTATATTTATTTTAGAACGAGGAACGTCAAAAATGTTTAAAGTTGATTATCTTTCTATTACCCGAAAGCTCATTGTGCCGATTAGTATATTCTGCATCGCATTGCTTGTGCGTATTATTTATAACCTTACTGCTGCAAAGCATTATACCTCTACGTTCGATGCAGGACTCTACGATATTCTTGCTTACAATAGTATCAGTAAGCATTGCTATTGTATCTATGGTGATTATCAAACGGTGAGCCGGGCACCTCTTTGGCCTTTGATCATTGCATGTATTTACACCTTTACCGGACCGCAAAATTTCTATCCACGTCTGTTTTATTGTCTCCTTAGCTCTGGAACCTGTGTATTTATCTATCTCTTTGCAAAAAATCTCTTTGGAAAACATATTGCCTTTGTTACTGGCATACTAGCAGCTGGATATACGGGACTCTTCATATATGATGGCTGGCTGTATACCGAATCCCTCTATACCTTTTGCTTAACTGGTTTTACATATGCGCTTTTTCAACTACAACACGTGTATCAGGCACATATAGGTGAACTCAAAGCGAGGAAACCTATTAACTGGCATGTGCTCGTTGAGCAACGATGGGTACTCCTCAGTGGTCTTTTTCTCGCAGCAGCAGTATTAACACGTCCTAACGGTGTAAGTCTCGTAGGAGTACTGGTCCTCTGGTCTGTAATCCTTCTTGTACGCAAGATTCCACTCTGGAAAATTGTGATGAGAGACGCAATTATCTGTATCCTCATCACGAGTATTCTCGTTGCCCCATGGACCTATCGAAATTATATGGTTTCGCATCACTTTGTTCTCGTTGCAACCGGCACTGGTGAAGTCCTCATTGGCGCGTACAATAATATTGTTGTAACAGGTGATCCATCTGTACGAGGCTTCTGGCGTCCGCCTCCTGGTACTGTATTGCATGATGCAGTTGGTTACACTCCAAAGAACGATCAGATGGATACGGACAAAGCCCTTTTCTGGATACGCACACACCTTAACGATATGCCCTATTTGATTGGTCTCCATATCATTAATCTGTGGAAACCATATACCTATGCACATGGGTTACCTATTGAACAGTTTCCAGATAGACTTTCATCGAGAATAATAGCGTTGCTGATACCACTTCAATCTGTTCCCATTTTTATTTTAGCCGCGTTAGGTCTTTTTGTGACCTGGAAAAAATTTAAGATAAAGCTGCTCGCTGTATATCTTGTTCTTGCATATACGATTTTACAGAATGTGGCATTTTACAGCACTATGCGCTTTCGTGCCCCTATTGAACCCCTTCTTGTCTTGTTAACTGGAGGGACGTTGTGGTGGCTAACCTCACTTATGAAGAAGCACGAGGCTTTTACAAATGATGATTAGTAAAGCTATAAGAATAGCTACTAGCCGCGGGGGGGGGGAGAAGAGGAATGTAGAAAACCAGGGAGAGAATGAT
>CAXUHF010000026.1:42990-52616 GCA_964250765.1 uncultured Ktedonobacteraceae bacterium
TTTAAATAAAACTAAAAATTCTTACACCCGGTTGCTGCCACCCCCCCCCCCCCCCCCCCCCCCCGCGGCTAGTAGCTATTCTTATTGTGTCTGAACTGCCTTACGCACCACTCCGCTAGGCAGAACCCCTCGAATGGAGGCATCAACTAACTGAACAGGATGTAGTGACGGAATAGGTGTGCCTAGACGTTGCAACGAGGCTTGAATTTGCAAAAGACAACCGGGATTTGCGGTTGCAATCAACTCAGGGTTCATGCTCAGAATGTTACGTGCTTTCCGTTCGCCAAGTTGGTTCGCGGTTGCAGGCTCTAACAAGTTGTATGTGCCTGCACTGCCACAACACACCTCGGCTTCAGGAATATCGGTTAGCTCAATGCCTGGAATGGCGCGCAACACCTCGCGTGGCTGGCTACGAACACCCTGTGCATGGGCAAGGTGGCAGGCGTCATGATAGGCCACTCGTAGCGGAATGGGATGACGCGGCGCGACTGGTGTGAGTTCTGCTAACAATTCTGTAATATCGCGCACTGAGGCCGAGAACGCTTTTGCTCGCTCGGCATACTCAAGGTCGTCCCGTAAGAGATGTCCGTATTCTTTGAGGCTCGAACCGCATCCCGCCACGTTGACAACAATCGTATCCAGGCCGTATGCTTCAAACGTGTCTATGAGCGCACGAGCATAGTTCAAACCTTCAGCCTCGCGTCCAGAATGAATACTCAATGCACCACAACAGCCCTGAGTTGGTGGAATAACGACATCACAACCTTCTGCCGTAAGCACACGAATCGTTGCGGCATTGACATCATCAAAGAATACGCGTTGAATACAGCCAATGAGCAATCCCACGCGTCTCCTCTTTGTCTCTTTCGCTCGGTTAAACGCCTTTGGTCGTGAGAGGAGCGAACTCAGGCGAATGGGTGGCAGAATCGCTTCCATACCAAGTAAGCGTGCTGGTATAAATCGCTTCGCTGTCGGCGTTTCTATCAAACGTTTCGCACCACTTTTTTGATAGAGCCACAGAAACGGCGTCATCAGTCGAAGACGCGTCGGGTAGGGGAAGATGCTAAAGATCAGCGTGCGGAACAGACGATCCCATAATGTACGAGGGTGATTGCGTTCGATTTGTGGACGTGTGGCCTCAATTAACTTGTCGTATTGCACACCTGATGGACATGCAGTAACGCAAGCCATACAGCCGAGGCAACGATCAATATGTGTCGTGAACGTATCTGTCATACCGATATCACCGGAAGAAGCCATCTTCATGAGTTGAATACGACCTCGTGGCGAGTCCATCTCCTCGCCCCATAGTAGATAGGTTGGACAGGTTGTGAGGCAGAAGCCACAATGGACACAATCCGCTAGTAGTTCAGGGTCAGGCGCGTGATGACTGTCAAAGGCAGAAAACTTCTGGACCTTTTGTGTTGCTGTACTCGTTTGTAATTCGACCAGTCCGTGAGGGCCTGCTTCTTCTGGCGAGGCACCGTTACCGTTATGCATATTTGCTGTCATAGTTTTTTACAGTCCTCCCACAAATCGACCTGGATTGAGTATGTTGTGCGGATCAAAGCGCGCTTTCAAGTTGCGCATCACGTTGAGAGCCGATACAGGTCCCCACACATCAACTTGCTGTACAATATGCGGTGGTGCATCCATGACGACAAGACTTCCTTGCCGCTTGAGTGCTTCTTGACGGAGTTCATTCATAACCAACACAAGCGTCGTATCATCCCCTGAGAGATGCACGAACACGATGCCGTGACCAGCATGTGCTTGCCACGTCGCTTGTAACTGCTTTTGCTGACATACCTGCTCTACATCTGCCAACCAGCGCGCGACCTCTGTTGGTAACAAGCTCGCTTTGAGGGTGAGGACTGTTTTTGTTGCATCAACACTTCCATGTATGTGCGAAGTTTGTGACCAGAATTGTGCTTCAGCATCGCCTTCTAGCTGTTGCGTAGCCTGAACGGTTTCCCCTGGTATCTCTGCAACCATCACAAGCAAGGTTGCTGCCTGTGCCTCTATTGCTTCTTGCCCCATCTCGAAACGGACAGCCATCGTATAGGTATTCGACTGCTCTGTATGGCCCAGCACATCTACGATAGTTGGCACAAGGGTTGAGCCAATAATGCATACCGCCAGATCACACAAAGGAGCAAGGCTTGATGCGGTGATGTGGACGGTACGCGAGGCTACTGGTAACGGGTAGAGACGGAAAGTGGCGGAGACGATGACGCCGAGTGTACCTAGTGCTCCCGTGAACAGTTTAGGCAGGTCGTAGCCCGCGACATTTTTGACGACTTTGCCGCCGCCTTTAGCAATCGTGCCATCTGCAAGGACGACTCGAACGCCGATAATCGAATCACGCACACCGCCATAGCGTAGGCGTCGTGGGCCTGTTGCATTTGTGGCAACAATACCGCCAATCGTGGCTTCTGGTGCGAGGTCAGGGTCAAGCGCGAGCCATTGTTTGCTTTGTTGTAATGCTGCTTGGAGTGTCGTAAGTGGAAGACCAGCTTGGGCTGTGACAACAAGATCATGCGGCACATGTTCAACGATAGTGTTCAGACGCACCATACTTAAAAGGATATCACCGCCTGTTGGTGGGGAGCCTAGCCCAAGTTGTGTACCGCCCCCACGTATGAGGACACGTAACCCTTCTTGATTGGCGAAGGCAAGCACTGCCGCCACTTCCTCCTCGTTCCCTGGTTCCACAACTACTTGCGGCTGTACACCTGCGATGCTGTCTGCTTCTTGAGTGGGACGAACCCAACGCCCTACGAGGAGTTCGAGCGCGGATTGTAGCGATTGTATTGAAAGGCTCATAACACGTTTTCCTTCCTGGGAGGGCGCAATGAATTGCGCCCCTACAGTTCTGTGCTAAAAACGTTCAATCACACCCGCTGCTTCAAGCGGATGCTGATGATAGGGGCCAGGAACTTCACCACAGAGACGAGGTGTAGGATAGACCTTGTTCGGGTTGCTGAGATTTTGCGGGTCGATAGCGCAACGTATAAGCTGCTGCGTCGCCATATCCGCCTCATTGAACATAAACTTCATGTACTCTTTCTTGTCAATGCCAACTCCGTGTTCGCCCGTGATACTCCCACCATGATCGACGCAGATACGCAGAATTTCACCTGCTAGTTCCTCTGCATGGTGTTCCGCGCCTTCGTTCCTTTGATCGTACAGTACGAGCGGATGCAAGTTGCCATCGCCCGCGTGAAAGACGTTAGCGACACGCAAGCCATATTGTGTACTCAACGCCTCGATTTCACGCAAGACAACTGGAAGGGCTGTTCGTGGAAGCACACCATCTTGCACAATATAGTTCGGGCTGATGCGTCCCATTGCCGCGAACGCCGCCTTACGGCCCTTCCACATCTTTGCTCGCTCATCATCATTGCGTGCAAGACGATACTCAATCGCGCCTGCCTTCTGACAAATAGCCTCGATTTGCGCGAATTGCTGCGCGACCTCCGCGCGTGGTCCGTCCAACTCTATCAATAAGATGGCTCCTGCATCGAGAGGAAAACCTGCGTGAACTGCCGCTTCACATGCCTCGACAGCCAGTTTATCCATCATCTCAACAGCGGCTGGCACGATCCCTGCAGCGATAATACCGGAGACCGTTTCGCCTGCCGCATCGGGATGTGTGAAGGCCGCCATGACCGTCTGTACCGCCTCTGCCTTGCGCACGATGCGAACCGTAATCTCGGTAGCGATACCTAACGTGCCCTCTGACCCCACGATGATGCCGGACAGATCATAGCCGGGAGTATCAAGGACTGGACCGCCAATCTCGACCAGTTCACCATCAGGCAAGACCAGTTTCATGCCGAGGACATGGTTGACGGTAAAGCCATACTTTAGGCAATGTGCGCCACCGGAATTTTCAGCAAGATTGCCACCTATGGAACACACTTGCTGACTGGAAGGGTCGGGAGCGTAGTAATAGCCGTGTGGGGCAACGCGTTGCGTGACCCACAGATTGATCACACCGGGTTGGAGGATAACGCGCTGGTTCGCATAATCGACATCGAGGATTCGGTTCATACGTGCGAGCGAGATCACGATACCGCCTTCTATCGGTAGCGCGCCACCCGAAAGCCCTGTACCAGAACCGCGCGGCACAAAGGCGATGTGTTCACGAGAACAGATACGCAGAACACCCTGAACCTCTTCTGTTGTAGCAGGAAGCACAACCAGTGCTGGAGTGACACGAAAGCTGGTCAGACCATCGGACTCATAGGTTCGTAGTTGCTCATATTTCTCTATCACTCCTTCGTCACCGACAATTGTTCGCAACTCTGCAACAATACCTGGATTTAGCATCAACGTCTCCTTGATACTTCTCTTGCTCTGACTACAATGTCATCACTACAGGTTTCTCTTGTACATAGCGAAAACGTGGGCCTACTAAGCGTAAATGCCCTATAGATGAAGATCAGATACCGCAATGGCGGTTTGTTTCTGTTGAGGCAGCCATGCCACGCTTGCCTCTGAACTGTTGGAGGGATTGTACTCAAGTCCAATATACCCCTGATATGCCAGCGTATCAAGGGCTGCTAGTATATGTGGGTAATGTAGTTCACCCGTTCCTGGTTCATGACGGTCAGGTGAATCTGCCACTTGAATATGCCCGATACGTGCAATGTGCGTTTGTAAAGTTGCAATTATATTGCCTTCCATACGTTGCATGTGGTAAATATCGTACTGATACTTGAGATTCGGACGCCCAATCTCGTCTAATAACTGGAGCGTATCGTGTGTGTTCGTGAGGAGATAGTTCGGATTTTCAAAGAAGTTGAGCGACTCGACCACTACGCCTATCCCTGCTTCGGCGGCACGGTCCGCTGCCCATGTAAGATTCCCGCGTATCAAGTCCAGTTGTTGCTCTCGACTAATCGTAGACCGCGTATTCCCAACGAGTGCGTTAAGTTGAGGAATGCCAACGCGTTTCGCGAATTCGATGGCGATGGGAACATTGGCACGGAAACGCTCTTTCTGTTGAGGGTCGTTCAAAAAGCCACGCTCTCCCGCCGCCATGTTCCCTGCATCGAAGTTCATTAGGACCGCCTTCAGGTCGGTTGCACGTAGTTGTGCCGCGACTTGTGGTAGAAGCTCTTCGCCGGGCCACCAGAACTCTACTGCGCCAAAGCCAAGCTTAGCGGCTTGAGCGAAGCGTTCAATAAAAGGAACTTCCTTGAGGAGAATTGAAATATTCAGGTCGAACCTGAGCATGGTCTTCCCTCCTGATATCCAAATTTCTTCGTGTAGAAAACTAAATTCCGTCTAGTAAAGCAATAGTCCATGATGAGTATGATTGTCAAGGTAAGTCAAAAGGATGTTACAAAATTATAAATACTTCCCTTATATCAAAGGACACTTATACGGGCAGCAATTCCTAGAGCACTAAGCATACAAAACGACAAGCATACACAAAGAAGTCGATATAAGCTTCTCCGTGCGTACTTGTCGTTTTACGTGGAATATTAGATGGGCAAGAAAACCAAATCAATCCTACATGGAATGCATTAAGTGATCGAAGTTTTCCTGGTTGGTTGAGAGCCACTCTAAGAAACGGAGCGTCTCTTGAGGAGTCATACTTACGTTAGAACCTGTTCCTTGCCCTACTGGATGACCGTAGATATGCAGGGAACCATTTTCAAGCCAAGCGTTATATGGCCCTATATGTGTTCTGTCTGTCTCGTGCTTCATTTCGTGATCGAAAGATTTCATCTCCATACGTCCTGCTCCTTTGCGGGATGTAAAAACATTGACACTATCCAAATTTGTCGAAGACGCTGTACCTCTCTTATGATAACAGAGAATATCAGGTTTGTAAAGGAAAATTTGGATAAAATGCCTAAATTGGAAACTATATATTTGTGCAAAATATACAAAGATCAGAAGTTAGCTATCCCTTATAAGCCTCGTTAAGCTGAATAAGAAGGTGGTGCATCTCCTGATGCACTTCCCCAGGTCGTCGCATTATTTCCCAAAGAATATGTAAGCGTTGTGTTTTGCTTCATCGCACTCAAGGGAAGCCATAGCTTTGTCGTTGGCTGACCGTTCACAAGAAGTTGCTGTATATAGGGTGTTGTATCTGACGCAGCAGGAGCAGTAATGGAAAGCGTATGTCCTCCTGCTACATGAATTGTAATCGAGGAGAAGAGTGGGCTACCAATAACAAAACCGCCTACTCCAGGAATTTCAGGATACAGACCAAGCGCGGAGAAAACATACCATGCGGATAGCGATCCTCCATCATCATTTCCTGGTAGACCTCCTGGTGTCGCTTGAAAGAGTGTCGTCTGAATGGCGCGTACGACGCGTTGAGTTTGTGCAGGAGCACTCGCAAAATCATATTCCCAGGGAACCTCAAAACATGGCTCGTTTCCCATGAAAGCGTACTGACTATTTGGACCAGCATTGAGTTGAGTGAAGAAATTATTAAGGCGCGTCACAACACTCGCATTCCCTCCCATCTTGTCGAATAATGTACGTAAGTTAAACGGTACGAGCCAACTATACTGTGCAGCGTCTCCCTCCGTAAATCCGTTCTGACTGGTAGGAGCAAAGTTTGAGGTCCAACTTCCATTCCGATTGCGGAATTGCATATAGCCATTGACTATGTTGAAGACATGTTGCCAGTTGTTTGAACGCTGACGATAGACAGAAGATAACTCTGTGTTTCCTACAGCTTGTGCGAAGGTAGAGATACCAAAGTCAGCACTACTATATTCCTCTGTAATAGCGGAAGCGTTGCCTGATGTTTCTGCTGCGACATACCCCAAGCTAAGATAGTCGGCAAGACCTTCACGAATTTTCGCTTGTCCTGTTGTCATCGCTGTAAGTGCTGCTTTTGTGTCGAAGTTATCCGCTCCAAATGCGTATGCTTGCGCGATTATCAGAGCACCGCCATCACCATTCATTCCATGTGAATCGGCGTTTCCCTGTTCCCAACGTGGCAGATGTCCGTCGCCCTGCTCTGCGTCATTTACCAACGATTGAGCGATATCGCCTGTTTCTGTCGGAGCTAATAATGCACGCAGTTGAATGAGTGAGCGATACTGGTCCCAGCCCGCAATGTTTTCATACTGTGCATGACCCTGTGTGACAGTATGAACGCGTCCATCAAAACCGAGATATTGTCTATTGACATCGTTAAAGATATTTGGATGTAAGAACGTGTGGTATAGTGCCGTGTAAAAAATGCGTTTCTCATTCTCCGTTCCACCCTGTACCTCAATACTCTTTAATCGTGCATTCCAGGCCGTGTCTGCCGCCAAACGCTGTGTCGTAAAGTCTGCGTTCCCATTCTCGCTTTTGCTATTGAGTGCTGCATTTGCAACACTGACGAATGAGATGCCGACCTTCACATGAACAATCCGTTGCTGTGTTGTATCAAAGGTAACGAAGGCACCAGAATGAGGACTGGTACTTGCCGAAGAGCCAGGGGAAACCGTTGTTGCATTCCACGTGCCGAAAGAACTGAATGCTCGATCAAATTGCGCCACAAAATACACCGTGTACTTACTACTCCCGCAACCAATCGTACTCGTTGCGGAACCTGTAACTTCATTGTTTGCACTATCAATGTATACGTTAGAGCGTGTGGTGCCATTGATACTTCCACCAGCATTAATTAGCATGGTTGAGGCTGTTGAAGCAGGATACGTAAATTGTCCATAGCCAGTATGAGGAGTAACAGTTAGTTCCACGTCTACATTGGATGCGTCGAGATGTACACCATAGTAGCCTGGATGCGCTTGTTCATTCTCATGTGAGAAATGCGAGGAGAAGATAGCAGGGTTGGCGGCAGGCGATGTAGTAACGGTCCCTACATAAGGGAGAAAGGGTACATCTTGATAGACATGGCAACCTCGTCCACTAAAATGTGTCAGGCTAAACCCCTTGATAGTCGTATCACGATAGTAATACCCACCAGGGAGATTGGAAGGCGTGTCTGTACTCCACTGCACCATACCCATAGGATACGTTGCCCCAGGAAAGGTATCGCCACTATTACCACTAAAGCCAAAGTGTGAACCGCCCTCGTCTGTCCCAATAAAAGGGTCTACATACTTCGTTAGTGTCGATGTACTAACATCTTCCATTTTGCTAGAAGAGGGATTCGGCTCCATACATGCACTTGCTATAAGTAGCAAAAGAAGTAGTGGAATAAGATGCTTCTTAGACAGGCGTATGTTCATTGGCTTTAGCTTTTCTCTGTTCGCGACACATTTTCTTTGTGTTCTATTAACGTTACACTTCTATAGTCTTGCATATAGTATCATACGGGTAGTTACAGACCGAGAATTTAGGACAAATGGAGCAACTGACATGCATACAGTGGAACACGTTTTAGCTGTACAAAACATAGTGGGAGAAGGACCTGTCTGGAATGGAAAAGAGCAAGCTCTGTATTGGGTTGATATTGAAGGCCATACGATTCATCGGTTACAATCAGAAACAGGGGAGTACCGCGTTTTTGATGTTGGTGTTGCTGTGGGCGTATTAGCATTTCGTCAAAGTGGTGGTTTCGTGCTTGCCACGAAAAACGGGTTCGCTACGTGGGACATGCAAACTCAGGGGGTAAACTTTTTGGTAAATCCAGAGCTGGGTCAGACACATAAACGCTTTAATGATGGTGCGGTTGATTGCAGAGGACGATTTTGGGCGGCAACTATGAGCGAGGAGGAAGAGAAGCAAAAGCCCGAAGGTGTTCTCTATCGTCTCGATCCTGATGGTTCCGTTTCTATCATGGAAACGGGATTTATTGTTCCCAACGGTATCGGTTGGAGTCCAGATAACACACATATGTATGTTACGGACAGCCCTAGACATATCATCTATATGTACGACTTCGATTCGCAAACCGGAGCGATTGACCAGCGCAGAACATTCGTGTATACGCCGGATGAGCAAGGCGTGCCAGATGGTTTAACGGTTGATAGCGAAGGCTATGTCTGGAGTGCTTATTGGGGTGGTGCAAAAATTGTACGTTACGATCCTTCTGGAACAGTTGAGCGTGTCATTTCTATGCCTGTGCTACAACCTTCAAGCTGTGTCTTCGGTGGCAAGAACCTTGACGAATTATATATCACCTCCGCTGAAAGAGGACTAAGCGACGAACAAAGGAAAGCATATCCACTCTCAGGCGATCTATTTCGTCTGAAGACGGACATTAAAGGGCTTGAGAAGTTTTCGTTTGCGGGGTAGCTCACAAATTTATCTAGTCCTCATTTCCTTCTAACTCAACAAAAATGATACAATGAGGTAGAAAACAGTAAGGAGGTTTGTTAATCATGCGTACACCTCAATTGTTCGCTGGTATTTCACAACACACAGTACAGACATCTCGACTCCACATGGCATACTTGAAAGCAGGAGCAGGCCAAACTCCTCTTATCCTCATTCATGGAAATTGCTCATCATCCCTTTTCTTTCAGGATTTTATGCTCGCGCTGAGCAACACGACTCGTTACACTCTTTACGCACCTGATATGAGAGGCTATGGGAATAGTGAGACATTGCCAGTGGATGCAACGCGAGCAATGCGCGATTACTCAGACGATATCGCTTCGTTTGTGCAGGCACTCGATCTGCATTCCTTCCAT
>CAXUHF010000027.1:0-4006 GCA_964250765.1 uncultured Ktedonobacteraceae bacterium
ATATGATCGCGGAAAAAGATAAAGCTGTTTTGCAATGGGAGGCTAATGGAACACATACGGGCGAAGGGATGGGTCTACCGACTGGAAAACAGTTTCATTATATTGGTATCTCGATAGCACGTATAGTTGACGGTAAAATTACCGATTTCTGGAAGAAAGATAATTCCTTTCAGGTTTGGCAGCAACACTTTCATTCCTCAACAGAAGGGTAATCCAAAAAGGTGCTTTATTGCTCGTCAAAAGTTCTCTTGTAACCGTTAATTTTAACGCTCTTGATACACGGACTCAAATAGTCCTTATTCACACAGGATTTCCATCTCTTCTTGCACGGAACCATCATGTTGACGGTTGGCAACAGACGCTTGAGAGCTTTGACTCCTATCTCTCAACACGCAAGCAAGAATAGAGTGGCACAAAAGCTATTATAAATGTTACTTGGAAAACCTTTGAGCATTACGTGCTTGCGCTCTGGCGATCTCTTCTGTACGATTCTTTGTCGGTGCATTCGTCTCAAGTGAGTTGAGAAGGGTACTAGAGGCTGCAGCTACCGCGTCCACTGCTATAAGGAATGCAACTTCGTTTGCTTTTGATGGAGAGTTCATACCGCTTACCTTTCGCACAAATTGTAGCGCGGCCTGACGAATCTCTTCCTCGGTCACAGACGGTTCGTAGTTGAAAAGTGGCTTAATATTTCTACACATAGGCGTTTCCTCAATAGATTAGAGCTACTAAACGTTTGAACTTAGATAGGTATCTATTCTCTCATACGAGAGCCAAAACGGAAAGAAGTTACATAATTGAGTGAAGCGAAGAGGTGGAAGCAAGCAGGTTACTACACAAGAGATTTATAGAAGGATGCGCCGATATACTGCGTCAAAAGGGAAGCTTACACCGATGCTTGTAAGCTCAATCATGTCCCCACTTTGATAGTGATAGGGTCGCCAGTTACTCTCACGCCGATAGACAATGATCTCCTTGATTTCACTGCCAATGAGCACATACTCCGCAAGCGAAGGCAATGTCTTATAAGCTGCTAGTTTCGTACCCCTATCACGCTTCTCAGTCGCGGGAGAGAGGACCTCAAGAATCACAGTTGGCGCCATTACCTGAGAAGTAGTTTCCTCACCACAAGCAACTGTAAGATCGGGGAAAAGATAATTTCCTCCCTGTGGAAGTTTCAAACGCCGATCACTAGAATAGACCAGACACGGAGCATCTTCCAATTGGTTACTCAGAAGTGTCCCTAAGCGAACGCAAAGAGCCGCGTGGGCATCTGAACCACCTGCCATATCGAGAATAGTCGCATCAGCCTCTTGCAGACTCGAAGGTGGGCGTAGCATCGTAACCATGCCGTTCAAACGTTCATACTTGCCGTCCGTCGTCTCTTCCAAAGCGAGATATTGCTCCTCAGTCATGTAGATGCCATCACTCACCTGGAATCGATCAGCTACCATGATCTCTACTCCTTGCTCACTTACTAATTAACGAATTAACTCCTCTTGATTTATTATACCATGCCTCTCGTATTTGGATAACCATGCTACAACATACCCAACGATCTCTTCGCCATCGCTGCACCACTCCTAGGAATTTGTGGAGGACAGAGTTTCTTCTGTTCCCACACAAGAAGCCGTCTCCCATCTTCTAGCCCTGACAGAGTTACGGGAACATCCGCCTTCAGCATTGCACCTACTTGTGCGGCGGCACGTTTGCCTTGAGCTAGCTCTTCGGCTAAATCGCCTTTTTTGGGCAAAATGATTGCTCCACCAACACGACAATAGGGAGCAGAGTATTCCAGGAGAGCAGACAATGAGGCAACTGCACGGGCTGTTACAGCATCAAAAGAGGCTCGATATGCCTGATTTTGGGCAAATTCTTCCGCACGTGCATGGATGGTCATAATACCATCGAGATGTAAAAGGTCGATAATGTGCTTTTGAAAGATCACTTTCTTGCCTGTTGCTTCCAAAGAGGTAATCTGCCATTGAGGACGTGCAATTTTGAGAACGAGTCCGGGGAAGCCTGCACCTGATCCGATGTCAAGCAATTTTGCTTCTGATGGATCATAGACGGAGAACAGAGATAAGGAGTCGAGGAAGTGCTTGACGAGCACTTCCTCAGGGTCTTTGATCGCGGTCAGATTGACACGCGTGTTCCAATCAAGCAACTCCTGGCGATAGCGCAGGAGTTGCTCTTGTTGTTGAGTGCTTAATGAAAGGTGTAGTTGCTGCAACCCTTCAAGAAACACACTAGAAAGAGTGTCTACATTGTCCGACATCTACGAAACGATTTTCTTCTTGCTATTCAAGTAGTCTACTAACAGATACTCGCCGAGGTTGTCTTTGTCCGCATAGAACATACGGCCCTTGTTAATCTCAGTGAGTTGATCGACGAAGGCGACCATCCAATCATCATCATAGAGCATGAAGGTATTGATGGTAATGCCCTCACGAGTGCAACGCTGAACCTCTAAGAGAGTCTGTTGCTCCGCATAGGGGCTAGGATACTGGAATTGCCATTCGCCATCTTCGTACCACATGGTTGGGCCACCATCGGTAATCATGATGATCTGTTTGTTGACGCCGCGAGAACGTGCTAACAATTTTCGTGACAACATCAGGCCATGCGCCATATTGGTACCACGATCATTATCAGCCATGCTCAACTCGATCAATTCATTCGGCTTGTATTCGCGTCCCATGCGCGAGAAGCCAACGACGTACAGGTTGTCACGTGGGAACTGTGAGCGTATCAGGCTTTCCAACGCAACCGCGACCTTTTTCGCGGCGGGTTGACAGCCGTTATAGACCATGCTCAAGCTCATGTCGATCATCAACACGGTGGACGACTGCGTGGTAAATTCGGTACGATAGACTTCAAAGTCCTCCTGTGCGAGTTGCACAGGTGTACCGGTACCATTTCTATGTACCGAGTTCATCAACGTCTGTTTGAGGTCAAGTAGGAAGGCATCACCAAATTGGTACTGCTTACTGTCATCAGTACGTTCGCCGCCAACACCTCGGAAGGGACTGACGTGACGCCCGAAGCCATCGCGCTTCATCTTATTAAAGATGTCCTGCAATGCCTTTTGCCCAATTTTGCGCATGCCACGAGCAGTCAACTCCCAGCGATTGCCCTTCTTCTGGATGTAGCCCGCTTCCTCAAGCGTCTTCATGAGTTCTTTCAGTTGCTCAACCGATTGATACTCTTCGTCGCCGAGAAGTTCTTTGACCTTATCGCTATCAATGGCTTCGATGTTGTCCAAACGTCGTGCCTCTTGAAGCTGGTCCTCCAAGCCTTCCATCTGTTGCAAGCGCCCCATCATACGCATAGCTTCGTTGAGGGGAAGCGACTCTTTGCCACGGAAAGGGAAGCGCGTCCGTGCTTGCTCAGATGGTGCCATCGCCTCAAGATTCTGCGCTAACTCCATCATATCGACACGGATACGATCATCACCCATCATCTGCTCCATGAGTCCCTGCAACTCCTGACGCTGATCAGGTGATAGATTCTCCATGATACCTTGCATGGCCGCCGCTTGCTGCTGCATTTGGTCGATCAGATCATCGAGAGAGTTGACACCAGGAAAGTACTCACCATGTTTTTGCATGAACGAGTCGAAATCTGGCTCTTTTCCCTCTTGTCGCTCTTTGAGCATCTTGTTCAAGTCGCGGATCATCTCGCGCAGTTTTGCCACGTCTTCGGGCGTCATGCTTTGCAGAGATTGCTGCATACCCTGAAAGAACTGTTGCATCATCTGCTGTTGCAGACTCTCCATCAGTTCATTGAATTTATCGCGTGCCTCATCGTCCATAAAGTCGTATTCAGAGAGTCCCTTGATCTGTCCAGGAATATCCTGTGGCAGATTGTCGAGTGCCTCCTGCTTACGCTTGGCAATCATTTCAAGCATGCGCTTCATCTGCTCAGGGCTGAGTGCATCACCGCTTTGCCCCGACTGACCCGGTTGTCCAGACTGGCCTTCTTGCCCTTGCTGCCCCTGTTGACC
>CAXUHF010000027.1:4106-30070 GCA_964250765.1 uncultured Ktedonobacteraceae bacterium
CCTTGCTGCCCCTGTTGACCGTCCTGGGGTTGATTCTGTTGCGAATCGAGACGACGTTGAATGCCCTCACGCTCTAGTTGCTTGATTTCCTCAAGCTTCTCGCGTAGGTCATCCATGACGCCAGAGGCCATATTGTAACGATTGAGTTGCTCGTTGCGTGCATTACGCATACGCTCCATCATTTCACGTAGCCCCATTGATTTGCGACCATCCTGGCCCTTAATGCCCTCCTGCATCAAGCGACGCATCGCTTGCTGCAAGTTGCCATTCTCCATGTAGTCGTCGGAAAGAGCATTCAGAATATCGTCGGCATCAATACCTTCGATACGCTGCGTGCCATCCCATTGCGAATATCCATAGCGATTCTTCCGAAAGCGTTCAAACATTTCGCGGACCCCTTATCGGCGATAGCGTGTTTTGCCGCCGACTGCATCCTTATTGAGACGCCTATTTAAGTGTAGTCCTTCGAGAATAAACTCGATGGACGATGCGATACTGGATGGGCTACCACGTCCGTTCAACTTGTCGATGGCTTTGCTCAAACCGCCCACTTTAGAAAGCTGGTTAACATATTCCATAGAGGGCATATCGTCGCCAACATGCACACTAAGTCCGCGCTCAAAGCCAGCTACAAGCTGGTCGAACTCGCGTTGCTCGAAGTATTGACCAAAGACGCTGAGCACTGCCGCATTGATCAATTTCTGTACAATACGCTCTTCCTTCACATCACCAACGGTATCAAGCTCGATTTTACCAGAGGTTGAGGCGATGATGGCGGAAAGGTCGCTCACGCGCGGTGAGACGTTACGCTCTTTGAGGCGCAAAGCACGCTTGCTGGCATTGCTCAGCACGTTCTCATAGTTCGAGACACTCACACGTACACTGACGCCGGAACGCTGACTGATGTCAGTGCTGTTACGTGCCATATGCGTGATCTCGGCAATCGTCTCCTTCATAAACTGCGGGAATATGATATCCATGCCCTCAGTTGTGAAGTGATTGCTTTCAGCCTCCATGATCTGAATTTCATGCTCGATGGTAAGCGGATAGTGCGTGCGAATTTCGGAACCGATGCGGTCCTTCAACGGCGTAATGATGCGTCCACGGTTGGTATAATCCTCCGGGTTGGCACTGGCAACGACATATACGTCGAGTGGCAAGCGGATTTTATAACCGCGAATCTGCACATCACGCTCTTCCATGATGTTTAACAAACCAACTTGAATACGTTCGGATAGGTCGGGCAACTCGTTAATACAGAAGATGCCACGATGAGTACGTGGAATCATGCCGTAGTGAATGGTGAGTTCATCGGACAGGTAACGACCTTCCGCGACACGCACCGGGTCAACTTCACCCACGAGGTCGGAGATGGTAATGTCGGGCGTTGCCAACTTTTCGCCATAACGCTGATCGCGTGGCAGCCAGGCAATTTCTACGAGATCGTCATGCTCTGCGACCTTATCACGACATGCCTTACAAATCGGTTCGTATGGATCGTCGTTGATTTCACATCCCGCGATGACTGGCACAACTTCGTCGAGTAAATTGACGAGGCTACGAGCCATACGCGTTTTCGCTTGACCACGCTCACCAAGAAAGATAATGTCCTGACCAGAGAGAATGGCATTTTCAATCTGAGGAATAACTGTTTCCTCATAGCCCACAACCCCTGGGAACAACTCTTCCTCACTACGAATTTTTTGAATGAGATTTTTGCGTAACTCTTCCTTGATGGACAGGACCTTATATCCACTTGCACGCAACTCACCGATAGTGCGTGGTCGAGTAGTAATGGTCATTCGGTTTTGTGCTACCTTTCTTGGGGACTGACATCGTGGTACTCAGGTTACTACTTGAGGATGAATACTCTAACACCTTACCACGCTGCCAACATTGGTGGAACCATATCTGATTCTACAGCCTCTTACGGAAAAACGCAAGGGTTGAAAACGTGCTGCAAGACCTTTTTTGATAGTCCGTTCAAATATCTGTAAAAATCACCGACTCTGGATATCTATTGACATGTTTACCGCCTGAAAGTAGTTGTATTCCAGCTTGTGTCAGCAAAGTACGTCTTTGTTCAAGCGAGAGACTGGCGTCTTCACGTCCGGGGTCTTCCATAAACCACGGAGAGACCGCAAGGATATCACCCTTAAAGGGCTTCCCTGTCACAGTATGAAAAAATCCTTCGTTGCCAACAAAATTGCATTTAGGGTCAGGTTCATTATTGCTCTTTTTTGTAATGGTCGATTGACCATCAAACGTGATGTCAAAAAAGTTGCCGACTTGCATAGGACACACATTGTAGGAAAGATGGGTATAGTCCTCTTGCACCGAGCCAAGCACCGAGTTTAACCACTCTTGCGGTTGCCACGCACACGCTTTCGATGGCAGAGTCCAGAGTTGATCGTTTGCATCATTTTGCATAATGACCTGCACCTCTAACTCGTCCAACCGTCGAAGATATTCCGGCGTAAATGCGTCTAGGCTAATGGCAAATCCGACTTTTCCAAACTCAGTTGGAAAGGCTTGTACCGCGTTCAGGTCGCCAGAGGACAGGTCGAGTGTTTTTTGCTCACCCTCTGTGATAAAAACTTTGTCGGTCGTACCAAGAAGTTTACCATCCGGTCCCCATAAGAAACCTGTATTGTAGATGCCAGAACTCTCAGGCAGATAGACGCTTTTTGCCCCGCGTTGCCCAAAGTGACGAACATCGACAGAGGAGATTGAACGCTGTACATGAGGTACGATTGTCGTCGCGGAAAGATAGACGCTATATTTCGCGGCAAGATGGCTGAGCGTGGTTACAAAGGGACGATATAGAACATCCGACAGTGAGAGGAGCAATGAGCGTACCAGCGAGATACCAGGATACACACGACGGTAGTGCAACATACGCCTCGCATAAGCTGGTGAAAGCAGAGTAATTGCATTACTTGCGCTATGCATTGAACGCGAAAGTATGCCCTGTGGTCCCGAAAGTGCTAATGGAAGACCTAAAACCTCACCCAGCACTATCAGGTTTGGCCTCTCTTGAGCAAGATCGGGTACAGCAAGTCTTACAATACGTTCTAACTCTATCGAGAAATGCTGCGGAGTTTTTGCCGCTTGTACGTTAATACGATTGCCAATGGCGAATAGACGTACTGATCTCTTTGAAAGATTCTGCTGTTCTTGTTGCAACATCGTTCCTAACATGAACTTATCTGTATAGATTAATAAACCTTCTATACTGGCACAACTGGCTCCAGAGGAGTTCTGTTTTCTCCAGCTCGACTTGGCAGCTTCTGTGGCACGTTAGTCACAATAATATCTTTACGGAAGAGCAACGACCATTTCAATTGGAACGCTGTCTGATTGTGCAAGATATACTCCCACCAGTGTGCTACGACAAACTCTGGTAATATGACGTTGACGGCGTAATCAGGGTACAGTTCGTGCATGGTGTCGATATAGTTTAACAATGGACGTTCGAGCGAGCGATAGGGCGACTCGATGACCACCAAATCTGTCTTTTCTTCAGGAGAGAGATACTTTTTCCACTTCTCCCACTCATTATGTACCTTATCCGCGTCCTGTTGCTCAACGGCTACGTGTACAGCTACCACATAGCTTGAGATGGAACGGGCATAGGCAAGGCTCTGTCTTGATACCTTGTCTAGTCCTGCAACTGGCACAATGAATAGATGTTTCACCAAGTTAGGACGCGTCGGCACAATAGAGCCAATACGTTGTGGAACAGATTTGTTGGCTGATTTATATGGTGAGATATCCGTTACGATAATCCCTGGACGATATAATAATGCAGCCTTCAATCGAATAGCAACACGATTGCGCAGAAAGTACTCGCTCCAATGATCAACCTCAACTTCGGGCAAAACGACGGTTAAGGTCTCACTAGGATATGCCTTGTGAGCAGTATCGATATATTCAAGAATTTGTCCCGAAATTGTGCGGTGCTTCAGACTCACAACTTCTAACGGCGTTTGCTCATCTTTAGAAAGTTGCTGTTGCCAAGCCGCCCATGAGGCTTGTAAGGCTTCAGCACTGCCTTTATGACCAGAAACATGTATTGCAACAACGTTTGCAGAGATAGAACGTGCATACGATACACTCTGTTTCACTACTGTATCCAGACCTGCGACAGGCACAATCAAACGATGATGAATATCTGCTGGTTTAATAGGAATCTCCGAGGTACGTTCATGTGCAACACGTGTATAATGACGATGAATTAACTCAAACCCTACTACCATAATTGGAATGAGAACAACAACAATCCAGGCACCTTGTAGAAACTTCGTATATGCAATGATGATAGCGACAAGTAGAGTTGCAAAGGCTCCTAAACCGTTAATTATGAGGCTACGCTGCCACCCCTGCTGCTCTTTGCGAAGATGCCACCAATGCCGTACCATACCACTTTGAGAGAGTGTAAAGGACAGGAACACGCCTACAGCATACAAATTAAGGAGTAATGTTACCTCTCCCTTAAACACAATAAGCAATAGACCAGCCGTAATCGCTAAGAAGACAATACCAATTGAATACGCTAGTCGATCTCCTCTAAAAGCAAATTGGTGCGGAATGAAATTGTCACGTGCCAACAAAGAAGCAAGCAAAGGAAAACCAGAGTAACTAGTGTTCGCTGCGAGAGTAAGCACAAACAGCGTCGCTATCTGAAACACAGGATACATGAAGACAAGTGGTCCATTGAATACCTGCATTGCAATCTGCGCAACAACGGTAGGATAGCCTGTGGAACTTGCCTCGATATGATAGGAAGTCGTCAGAATAGTAATACCTGTGAAAAGCGTCCCAAGAATAATAGCCATCCACGTAAGAGTGATAGCAGCATTTCGCGTCTGTGGTTTTCTAAAAATCGGTACTCCATTGGAAATGGCTTCAACGCCTGTCATCGCGGAACAACCAGCAGCAAACGCTCGTAGGATGAGGAGAAGCGTCAAACCTTCCGCAGGTGCTGCATAGTGAAACTGACCAATAAGAACGTGATGTTCAAAAAAGAAGCCTTTGATAGCACCAACAATAATGAGCAGAAGTGCGCTTCCAATAAAAATGTAGGTAGGAATAGCAAAAACGGTGCCTGACTCTCGTACTCCACGCAAGTTCACGATTGTGATGAGGATCACAACTACAACATCAATAAGGACGAGATACGGTGCAAGAGCAGGAAGCAACGATACAAGGTTTTGTACACCTGCAGCTACACTCACTGAAACAGTAAGTACATAGTCAATCAGGAGTGAAGCTGCCGCAATTAAGCCGGGTAGCGTACCCAAGTTGTCCCTCGCTACTGTATACGAGCCTCCACCGTTAGGGTATGCAAAAATTGTCTGACGATAGGAAAGAGCTACAATAGTTAGCAGCAACACAATAGCGACAGCAATAGGAAGTGTAAGACCCAGAGCCGCCGAACCAGCGAGGATAAGTGTTGCTAAAATTGCCTCAGTCGCATAGGCAACCGACGAAATGGCATCCGACGAAAGAATTGCCAGAGCTTTAATTTTCGTCATTCGCTCAGCTTCAGCCTCAGCTGTAGCAATTGGGGCGCCAATAAGTGTACGCTTGATATTATAGCGGAAACGCCCAAAGCTACTTGTAGGAATCTGTGTTTCTGGGGTTGCCTCAAGGATACCTGAGTTGACGCGCTTTAACGAGGAGTGAGTTGCATACGTCCTACGTACACGTTCATCACCAAGCGTACTTCCTTTGAGTATTTCTGTACGTACAAGTTGAGCAGGATCATTCTCGTCATCGTTTTGCGTTCCTACAATGCTATTTGTACCTCTGCTTGCCCAATCCCCATCACTTATATCGTTACCCTCTTTTGGTAGAGAGTCTTCTTGTTTCTGATCCATTGCTTCTGCATCCTTGTGGGTAGTTCATGTTCTATAGACATCTCACTAAAAGCTCGTATAGACACACGCTTTCAGTATATCACTACGTTGTAATAGTATACGAAGTGTAGTGTTACCTTCTCACAGAACAGTATATAGTTCTTTGCTATTCTATAGGCGAGACATTTCTCAGCTAAAAAATAGCTCTAACTATACTACTGCACAGAAATAAAAGATGCAAATTATTCGCTTTGCTTCTCTTGTCTTCTATGTATTGGCACTATATGAATGTCTATACTGTCACTCAGGCGTAAAAGGCGGTTAACGACCGAGCCATACAATATTTCCTCCCAGCGTTGTCGAGTCGGTTGCCCAACCACAATCTGTGTTACCTTGCGTCCTTGCGCAAGTGCTGCCAGTCCGCGTGCAATGTCTTCACATTTAATACGAAGAACCTCCGCACCCAGGTCCTCAGCAAAGAGGGCGTGTTCGTTGATTATTTGCTGGGCTTCCTCACGTTTCTTCGCTGCATTCGTTCCATACTTGAAGAAGCCTGTGATTTTGCGTAGAAATACAGAAAATCCTTCTAGTTCGATTGAGACGGCAATCAGTTCGGCATCCAAGCCTTGTGAGAGACGTAGAGCGTCTCGAATAATTTGCTTGCTTTGTGGACGGGAATCGAACCCAACAAGTACACGCTCACTTATGGTCCATGTATCTTTGATTTCATGATTGGTCATGTATTGCCGGAGTTGTGACTCAGTCTTTTCGGCGGTACGTCTCAGTGCGAGTTCACGGAGTGCGGTCAGGTTGCCTTCACGAAAAAAGTTGCTCAGTGCAGCGTCAATACGCTCTGGTGGGTAAATATTGCCGTGTTTCATGCGTTGTTGCAAAGCATGTGGAGCAATATCAATAAGTTCTACTTCGTCTGCATTATCCAGGATACGGTCTGGAAGTGTCTCCCGTACTTGAATACCAGTAATGCTAGCAACGCGATCATTCAGGCTTTCCAAATGTTGTACGTTCAGCGTCGTGATCACGTCGATACCCGCATTCAGAATTTCCTCAACATCCTGATAACGTTTCCTATGTTTAGAACCAGCGACATTCGTATGAGCAAGCTCGTCAACTAATACCACCTGTGGATGGCGCGCAAGAATAGCAGCAGTATCCATCTCCTCAAGAGTGACACCTTTGTATGCTATTTTTGCGCGTGGAATGATTTCTAGGTCGCCTATTTGCTCTACAGTGTGAGGTCGCTTATGTGTCTCGACAAAGCCAATCACCACGTCAGTGCCGCGCTCTTTACGCCGATGCCCTTCTTGCAACATAGTATATGTTTTTCCAGAACCCGCGACCGAGCCAAGATAAATGCGTAGACTACCGCGTTTGCCTTCTTCTTTGCTCTCAACAGGAGTAGACGAAGCAACGGTATACAGGTCTTCATCGCGCAAACCATACCGTTTCAGCAAAGCCTCAGGGTCTGGACGACCATCCTGTATTTTCTGTTGCTGTTCAGGAAGTAAATCACTCATAGGTTACTCCATTTACTAGTGTCGCAAGTTTTAGAGCACATGCTACAAATGCTCCCACTTTTATGTATATAATAGCATGTATACTACCCTTTTTCTAAACATTTTGTGTCCCCTATTCAGGGATATACTACGTACTACAAGAAGGGGTACAGCTACACGAACTTACTTTATGCGATAGAGGTTAAAACGTTATGGCTACAGGTTCTACGATGCAAGAGGCATCTCATTCGTCGCAAGAGAACGAGAGCCAAGGGAAACAACAACTCGGACCATTTCTCTGCTGGGCCGTTGTCTTTGCTGATATTGGCACCTCAATCTATTATGTTCCAGGTATCCTCTATGGAACGGTCAATAAACTAGCGGGCTTTTTTGTTTTTTTAACAATGACCGTCTTTATTTTGCTCACACTCAAATATGTAGAAGTTACTTATCGTTTTCCACAAGGTGGAGGCGTCGTTACCGTGTCGGCACAAGCACTCAATAAGTGGTTTGGTGCTTTGGGTGGGATGTTCATTCTTGTCGATTACTTCCTTACTGCTACTATCAGTTGTCTTTCGGGTATGCTCTATCTTAGCGTCGTCGTACCAGTGCTTGGTCCTCAATCGGTCTTTTTAGGATTAGGGATAACTGTCTGGATTACACTTATCGTGCTTGTCTTGCTCGGTATACTCAACTGGATAGGTGTAAGTGAGAGTGCGAAAGTGAGCATGATAGGAGCAATTGTTGCTTTCGTGAGCGATGTTGCGATTCTTGTCACCGTCTTTACACATATATCCTTCTCAGACTTTTTAGCATTGTTCCCAAAGATGTTTTCAGGCAGACCTCTCACATTTGGTACACTTTTGATTGGCTTCGCAGGTTCGTTTCTAGCTTTTTCTGGACTAGAAAGTATCTCTCAACTTTCGCCCGAAATGAAGTTGCCCCGTAGAACAGTGGGTAAGTTAGCCCTATTTCTTGTGGTCTTAACCGTAGGGATTACCAGCCCATTGCTTACCATGCTCTCAACACTGATAGAACCACAAGCAGCGGCAGATCCAGTAAAGTCGGCTCAAATCATTTCTATTCTTGCTGGACATTGGGGTGGTCAGTTCTTGCAAACAGAGGTAGCGATCAGCGCGAGTGCCTTGCTTATCTTTGCTGGCAATACAGCAATCATTGGCTCGTACCATGTCTTCCTAGCCCTTGCGCGAATGGAGTTTTTTCCTGAAATACTTACCCGCCGCAACAAACTCCGTGATACTCCACACTACTCGATTATGCTTGCTGTGGGTATTCCTATCGTTGTCTTGCTTCTTGTGAAAGGCGATATCAATATCCTCGGTGATATGTATGCATTTGGCCTACTAGGTGCCTTTACACTTACCTGCTTGAGCATGGACATAGTGCGCTATCGTACAAGGAAAGCAGTAAAGAGAGGGCAAGAGGAGCTTGAGCAAAATGATGGAAACCCTACGCGAGAGCAACAAACATCCGCGAAACATCCGACAGAGAGCAACGAAGACAAGATAGAAGATCGTGCGACAGAGGAAGCTACGCCTACCGCAGAGAAACCAGAACGCGGAGGTCGTTGGACTCGTTCGACGCTCAATTTCTATCTAGGAATTCTTACTACATTACTTGTTGCTATAGCATGGTCAACAAACTTGGTAAACAAGCCCTTAGCAACGGCATTCGGTGGGTCTGTTTCTATCCTGGGTATGGGCATAGCCTATTTCAACTACTCACGTGCTAAGAAGAAGGGACGTGTGCCTGTGATAGCAACGCAACGCGAACAACCGCTTCCAGGTTCAGTACTCGCGGTACTCACATCTGGACCAGACCACAATAAGGCTGTTATCAACGCTGCTGTGAGCAACACAGAACATGCACCAGTCACATTCCTTTACATTGGAGAAGACGCATCAGATCGGAAACCAGAGGTGTTTCGACTTACCTCACCACATCTTGAAGATGCACAAGCAAAAGAGGATTTTGGCACTGCTAACCATATGGCAGAAGAGGCAAAGATACCGAGTTTCTTCGTTTATCGACACGAAGAGCCAAATGCGGTACAACACGTTTGGCAAGTTATTCAGCCTTCCGATATGATTATTGCAGCAGAGAGTGTGCCAAACCTTACAGGTATTGACTCGACACAACTACGCTATGAAGAGACTGGCGCAGGTAAGGTTGCTCATTTATTGAAGCAATGGTAGTACGTTGTTAGCTGTCTACTTCGTCTGCATTGAAGCGATAGCCTACACCTGACACGGTGATAATGAAACGGGGATGGGCCGGATCGGGTTCAATCTTGCGACGTAGCTGACCAACATAGACATGAAGATAGTGTGCTTCAGTACCATAACCAGTACCCCACACCTGAGACAACAGCATTTGACGCGTCATAATTTTACCACTATTCTTAATGAGCGCATTGAGAAGATCGTACTCTGTAGGAGTTAGCTTGACTTCATGACCTTGTACAGAAACGAGACGCTGTGCAAGGTCAACTTTTAGTGGTCCTGCGGTAAATGTTGTGCCTGTTGTTCCTTGTACTTGCGCAGCATGCCGTAAGGCGACACGAACACGAGCAAGTACCTCATCAATGCCAAAAGGCTTAGAGACATAATCATCCGCACCAAGGTCAAGCGCGAGCACTTTATCACGTTCAGCATCTTTGACCGAGAGAATAATAATAGGAAGATTAGAAAGCGCGCGTACTCTTTTACACACTTCAAGGCCACTCATCCCTGGCAAGCCCAAATCGAGAATCATCAAGTCGGGGTGATGAAGTGTGATCTCATCTAATGCCTCTTCACCACTTCCCACAACAGACACATCAAAACCGTGTGCGACAAGATTGCGTTGCAATGCACGCCTGATCTCCATTTCATCATCAACAATCAAGATATGCGCACTTCCTTTAGTCATATAACCAACTCCCTCGTCTTCACCAACGGCAATGTAAATTGAAAAATAGCACCACCACCTTCACGATTTTCAGCCCAAATATGTCCTTTATGAGCTTCTATAAGTCCTCTACATACTGCCAAACCAAGTCCTGTTCCCATTGTTCCCCGTTGCTTTGCTCCAGAGACACGGTAAAATTTGTCAAAGATACGCTCTTTGTATTCTTCAGGAATGCCTTGTCCTCGATCTGCTACACTCACCAGTATTTCGCCGTTTTGTTCTACCGCGCTGATCTCTATTGGTGAACCGGAAGGAGTATAGCGCACAGCATTTTCTATGAGGTTTGTAAGCACCTGATCCATTTGCAAAAAATCTAATGCCACAGGTGGTAAATTCTCTGGCAAATTGACACGTACATCGCGGTCCCTCAAGACAAACTGCATATGCTCGACTACATGATACACCAATTCGTCCAGAGGATAGAGTTCCTTTTCCGCCTTGAGCGCACCACCTTCTATACGCGACATATCAAGAATGTTTCCTACCAAGCGATTCAGACGGTCAGCCTCACGTTCTATCGTCACCGCGAAACTATGACGTGCCTCATCATCCCATGTCACATCTTTCTCCTGTAAACTGTATGCGGCTGCTTTAATAGAGGAAAGCGGAGTGCGCAGGTCATGAGACACAGACGAAAGGAGGGCAGCGCGAAGCGAGTCAGTTTGTTGTAATACTTCGATTTGTAAGCTCTCTTGCCGCAAACGTGCACTCTCAATAATAGTAGTAGCTTGATTTAAAAATGATTGGAAGAACGATGTTTGTAGCAGTCCATGTTCACGTTTAGCCCCTGGAATGGCACTTATAAAATACTCAACCGAGTGCATAATTGGATTATGATGCTGAGGTAACACTGAATTGACGTTAATTATCAGCTTTTGGTCTGCCGAGATAGAAGAATCATCTTCTATGATAAGTCGTACAATACCAATGGTATGCGTTCCTGTCGTAAGTGGAATGAGCCGGATATAGCGGCGCACCTCCTGTGCCTCCTCTGTACTCCGCACAACGACTTTTGACAAATACATGGACGATGTTTTAGGAACAAGTGCAACATCATAGAGATCGCGTGTCTGACCATTCTTCAAAACCCATAAGCGCATCGCTTCCTCATCGGAGGCTGGAATAATAGTTTCTTCCTTTGAATGTACGCATTCCAGTGTTATCATTCCTCCTTCACTATGTGGTAGCAAAAAACAACAATTACGCACTCCCGACGGCGCAAACACTTCTTGAATAGTGTTCGACACTATCTCCAATTGCGTCTGTACATCTCCTTCACTAGCTGTAGCACTTACTAATTGATAAAGGGCACGAGCCTCATCCTCACGGCGATTCGCATCTTGCACACTTTGACGTAGCCTTGAAGCTATGAGTCCAGTCACAACAGCCGTCGCAAGAAAAAAGAATAAGGCAAGCCATTCAGCTGGATCATTAATAGTAAAGGTAAATACTGGATTAACAAGAAAAAAGTCAAACTCTAAAAACGAGAAGATCGAGGCACAGAGTGCTGCATATAAACCACGATTGATAGCAAGCAACCAGACAATAAAGAGATAAAGCAACGAAATGTTGCGAATCCCTGAAAGATGCAATAGTGCAATAAAGCCAGTGATAAGAAAAGCTCCTAGTAATGCAAGACCTGCATCAAAGAAATAGCGGAATACATGCTGCTCGTTCCTGCGTTCTAAGAAAAGAAGCTGTTCCAATGAGTTCATACGTCACTTCACTTTTTAAAGTTTACATATAACCACAACTGCGCAAAAATCATACCACACGCACAAAAATATGTATATAAGTGTGGCTTGACCTAAGTATACAACAGGTCTATACTCAGCACATGAAACAGAGACGTGTTTTTCTTTTACTGCTCTTTGTTCTGACAAGCTTAATGACATCATGCAGTGCAGGACATCTTGGTAGCAATGAACTCGCATTCATACGTAGTGGACATCTTTGGACGATTGACCCAAATGGTGCGAATGCATTCGAGTTGGTTGCGCAGGATACACCCGTTATTGACTATAGCTGGTCACCAACACACCAAATTCTTGTGTTCCGCACACTTGATCCTTCTTTCGCAAAAACATTCGCATCTCATCAGCTTACAACCAATACAATCACAGGGCAAGTCGAAGATAGCCCTAGCACCATTAACACTATTGGTGTTGATGGTGGAAGTCCTATTCCAATCATGTTCTCAAGTTCTGATGTGCAATATAGTAACCCAGTATGGAATGCAAGTGGAACACGCCTCCTCTATCGGCAAGGACCTACAGCAACACAGCTAGCTAGCAAGACCTTCTGGTGGGCATCGCAAAATGATCAGCCTGGAGGTATTGCGGCGAAGCTTTTGCCCAGTAGTGATGCAAGATTTTCGCCATCATACATAGATTCTTCGGCTATAGGAATAACAAAAAAGGGTATTTTTACTGTACCACTAACGGGTACAAACATCCGTTTTTTAGTTCCTGGTCCACTACAAGGCCATCCACTTCCAGCCGCTCTTGAGCGTGTCCTGTGGCAACCACAACATGCTCACCCCTCAGTGCTCTATGCAACACAACTTACTACATCAAAAACTGTAGAACCAGAAATACAACTCATGTTGCATACGCCGGATGGGCAAGAAAAAGCGATAACAACATGTATGTGTGTACAATTCGCATGGTCTCCAGACGGCAATAAAGTGCTTTATAGTACAGAGACAAAAGATGTAATATTTACTGTTGCCGACCATAATTCGTACGACATTTCGGTTGAAGGAAACAGTGTGCCTTACTGGTCGCCAGACAGTAGGTTTTTGTTGCTTGAAGGCATGCATACACTTCAACTTGTTCGGATAGCAGACCAGCAACAACAGGTACTTTTAAGTGATAGCACTTCTAGTAGTGAAAGGACAACGATAGCAGGAGTGAATGCATTGCTTCAACCGGTTCCAAATAGCTTGTGGGCGGCTGATAGTGGTCATTTTCTTTTTCTGACACACAATCGTCTCTTGTGGCAAGGGCATACACTAAGCACAGGTAAAGGATTGTATACTGTAACAATTGATGCTCATGGTCAACCGCAAGGCATGCCAGTCGAAGTTGATACAGGAAACGACACACAGGCAGGCTGGACGAATCAGGACGGAAACACATCATTTTTGTATTAAGATAGGAGTTATTGAGATGGCAAAGGAAAATACTCAAGGGGTTACGACAGATGACGAGAATTTTAACGAATACGATGATATGGAAATGCTAGAGATTTTGGAGAGCCTACGTGAGGATATGGAAGACATGGGCGTGACAACGCTCAGCGAAATCATACAGCGCATCGAAGAACTACATCAAAGATTGGATAAGAAATAACGAATACGGCAATTGTAGAGACGCAATTAATTGCGTCTCTACAATTGCCGTATTCGTTTGTCAAAATTCATTAAGAAACTTCATGCACCACCGAGGTAGGCTTGTCGTACAAGGTCGTTGGTCAGCAAATTTTTTGCGGTATCCGTTAAAACAATTTTACCTGTTTGCAACACATAGCCACGATCTGCGAGGCTCAACGCCATAGACGCATTTTGCTCTACCAGGAAAACAGTAACACCTTCATTACGAATTTGTAGAATGGTATCGAACACTGTCTGTACAAGAATTGGTGAAAGTCCCATTGAAGGCTCATCTAAACAGATCATATGAGGACGAGACATAAGCGCACGACCCATGGCGAGCATCTGCTGCTCACCGCCTGACATGGTACCAGCGACCTGCTTTAAACGCTCTTTAATCCGTGGAAAGATTTGGCATACATGATCGAGGTCTTGCCGAATTTCTGCCCGACTCTTCCGGCTAAAAGCACCCATCTCAAGATTTTCATAAACAGTCATACGGGGGAAGATACGACGTGCTTCAGGAACAAGGGCTAGACCTGATGTCACAATCTCGCCAGTAAGTTTGTTCTGGATAAGGTTGCCCTCGAATTGTACTGTCCCACTTTTAGGATGAACAAGGCCGAAGATGGTTTTCATTGTCGTTGTCTTGCCAGCAGCATTCGCGCCAAGAAGACAAACAATTTCACCCTTATTGACCTCAAGCGAAACATCCTGTAAGACGTGACTCGGGCCATAGTATGTGTTTACATCGTTTAATTGCAATACTGCTGTCATGCTAGGACCTCATTATAATGAATGTTCTCACGTTCTACACGCGAGGAACAAAGAGATATTTCTAATTATTCAGCGGCAGTCGGTTCATCTGCGGTAGAAGCCTTACCAAGATATGCAGCAATAACTTTCTCGTCATTGCGCACCTCATCTGGCAAGCCCTCGGCAATTTTACGTCCGTAGTCAAGCACAGCAATGTGGTCAGATAAGCCCATTGTCACTGCTAGCTTGTGCTCAATTAACAAGACGCTCAATCCCAATTCATCTCGAAGGCGTCGAATGTATTTCACGGCGTCTAGCGTTTCATTCTCGTTCATACCAGCCGTCGGCTCATCCAAAAGCAGCAATTTGGGTCGTGCGGCTAATGCACGTGCGATTTCGACACGCCGCCGTTCAGCATAAGAAAGATTTATAACGTATTCTTCCTGTCGCTCCACAAGAGCAGTTCCAAAGAAGCCAAGCAGTTCGATTGCCCGCTTGCGCGCCTCTGCCTCCTCATTCACAACGTTGGGTGGACGAAAGAGTGAGCCAAGCAGACCAGCCTTGAGTTGTGTGTGTTGTCCGACCAGCACGTTTTCCAGCACAGTCATATTGTTGAACAGGCGAATATTCTGAAAGGTTCTCGCGATACCGCGTTTGACAATTTGATCAGGATTCAGTCCCATTATAGGTTTGTCTTCCAGCAATATCTCACCGGATGTTGGACGATAGATGCCAGTGATAAGATTAAAGACTGTAGTTTTGCCAGCACCATTTGGACCGATAACACTCACAATTTCGTTTTGGCGAACAATCAAGTTTACATCCTGTACCGCTGTCAGGCCACCAAACCGTTTTGTGACGTTACTTAGTTGAAGGATTGTATTGCTGGTGGCACCTATAAATTCTGGCTCACCTACTCTGTCTCCACCTTGAACACTCATGAAATTTCTCCTCGTTGGCTGTTAATCAACATGTATCTCGGACTCGAAACCGGGTGCTCCAGGTGGCACATCCAATGCATCAACATCGAGACTTTCAGATGCAGGAGTTTCTTTGTGTAGTTCACGTCGTCTCCTTGCACTGGGAATAAGTCCTTCTGGCCTAAAGATCATAACCACAACAAGAACTGTACCAAAGAGAAGGTTGCGGATACTGCCAAAGGTGAAATTAGGGAAAATCACTTGCACAATATGCAGAACGTTTCCTGGGTCAGAGGCTAAGCTATCTAACTGAGCGAGAATGAGCAAATTGACGGAGTATACAGCGACGGCACCCACGATCACACCAGGAATGCTTCCCAACCCGCCTATGACAACCATAGCAAGGTAGATAACCGAGTCGGAGTAACTGAAGCTATCAGGTGTTACATTACCAAGCTTTGCGGCATGATACACACCAGCAATGCCAGAGAAAAAGGCACCAGCACCAAAGGCTAACAACTTCGTATTTGAAAGATTGATACCAGAAGAAGACGCCGCAATTTCGTCTTCACGGATAGCTACCCATGCACGCCCTAAGCGAGAATCACGTAAGCGGACATTTGCAAAGATACACAATGCGATCAATGCAAGAATCAGGTAGTAAAAAGGAATGGGTGTGAAGCTATTCCAATCAAAACCAAACAGTTTAGGCGGAAATACGCCCACAATACCGTTAGGACCATTCGTAATTTTAGGCAGGTTTAGGAAGATGATCGGGACGATCTCGCCAAACCCAAGCGTTACAATTGCCAAATAGTCACCACGTAAACGTAGTGTAGGAGCACCAAGCACAACGCCCCATAAAGCGGCAATGAGTGCTCCGATAATCAACATAGGCCAGAAAAAGTAGGGCCAAATTGTAGGCTTCACCACAAGACCGATTACTTGTTCAAGTTGAGTTGAGCCTATAAGTCCCCACGTATAAGAGCCAATAGCAAAAAAGGCAACATATCCAAGGTCTAGCAAGCCTGCAAAACCCACAACTATGTTGAGACCAAGTGCAAGAATAATGTAGTAACCCAAATCACCATAGCCTGACAGACGACCACTCGAACCAAAGCCAAATAGAATAGGGTCAATAGCTGGGTAGAACAGAACAAAAACGGCAAGGAGTGTTAGGTAAAAACGCTGTGCACCTTTACTACGCAACGGTAGGTCATTGGGAACTAGGTCTTTTGCTTCCTCGGTGGCACGCACAGTAGAAAGTTGCGCCAATTGTTTTCGTCTGCTCACACGAGCGGCAGGACCCTTTATACCATTTCCATCTACACTTGCAATACTATTTGTTTTGGGGGTGATGGTACTGCGTAATGCGAAGCGACCTCCTAGTTGGCCTAGAAAGTAGCCTACAACAGGTAGCAGTAGTGTACGAACCACGGCCACAATGAGAAGAATTGTAGGAAGCGTACCAACAGCGAAAAAAATGATATCAGCAATCAACCAGACAATAGCAAGTGATGTTGCGAACCAGAAGCCTCCCAGTCTCGCACGAGATAATAGTAAGGATTGTTTTTCAGTATCAAGCACATTTAAATTTGCTAAGGGCGTCGGTGGTACATAGTTTCTTGCCCTACGTACACGCCCTCTTATAAAGAAGTATATAGGCCAAATAACTGCACAAGCAGCCAAGCCAATAATGAGATTACCAAGAATAATAAAAAGTAGGAGAGGAACTAACGCAAAGACAAGAATATCAATCCAAACCTCTAAGGCTCCACGATGCCCACTATCAGCAGCAACAAGATAGCCTGCAAGAGCAATAATTGTTGCATAAAAGACGAGAATGAAAATAGCATCCTGAATTACTGTAGCAGTATCAAATGTTGAAGCTGCAGGAGAGAAAATACCAAGGAGCACGTTGTTTGCGATCTCTTCACCGCTCCATATAAATGTAAACACCGCAACAGGTACCAGCAACCCAACAACCCATTTGATGAGAAGGTTACGTGTATCACCTGTAGGTACAAGTCTACGAGAATTTATTGCTAGTGCCACTGTTTACTACCTCATTTCTGAAGGTATAGGGATACGTATTCAAGCGAACACATTTTCTTTATACTTTTTCTGGTGTGTTTTGACCGAACAAGCCGGAAGGACGAAAGACCAGGATTAAAATGAGAATACCAAAGATAATCGCTCTTGCCCACGCACTACCACCATTCGGTAGTATAGTATCGGGAACAAGCGTCGTATACGCTTCAATGATACCAAGAAGTACACCCCCAACCATCGCGCCAACGATATTGCCGATACCACCTAGCACAGCTGCTGTGAAAGCGAACAAGCCAAGGTTAAAGCCAATGGTGAAAATTGTGCTTCCAAACTGTAAACCGTAAATGAAGCCTGCTGCTCCTGCAAGAGCCGCACCAACGAAGAATGTGAACGAAATAATACGATCAACGTTTACGCCCATTAGTGCGGCCGCTTCGCGGTCTTGAGCAACAGCTCGCATGGCACGACCAATACGCGTACGGTTAATTAAAATTTGGAGAGCAATCATGAGGAGGACAGCAACGACAAACACGAATAGATCAATACTACGAATACTTACTGGACCAACCTGGAAATATACTAACGGAAAAATTTGAGGAAATGAAACATTGGTATTGCCCTTCCAAAGCTTCCCAACATCCTCTAATATCAAGGAAACACCGATAGCAGAAATTAAAGGAGCCAGACGCGGCGCATTACGTAAGGGGCGATATGCAACACGCTCAATCAAAACACCTAATAAGGCGCAAAGGAGCATTGCCCCAAGCGCAGTAATAAGAAGAATACCGACTAATGCAATACCCGTGGGTCGTGTTGCAGCACTAACACCAAAAAAACTTAAGATGGTAATAGAGAAAAAAGAGCCAAGCATAAAAACATCGCCATGCGCAAAATTGATTAGCTCGATAATGCCATATACCATCGTGTATCCTAGAGCAATAAGTGAATAGATTGCTCCAGCAGCCAGCCCAGCAACGAGGAGTTGCAGTACAAGTGACAATGACATAGAGTGGATACCCACCTTCCAGAGCATAAATAAAGCGAACACTGTACAGAATAGAGCACATAAATAATAGATAGCAAGCAAGGGGCAGTTGTACAGATACTATCTGTAAGCCACCCCTGCAACTATAGGTTAGAATATAGATGGTTTATCAAACACGTTACCTGATAAACCGCCGTGATTAGCCTCAGACGTTTAACTGCGTAAGGAACTTCCAACCATCACCAACGTTCACATCTGGCGCAATGGTATAAATGGAGATGACTCTGTTTGTGGTATCACCATTTTTATCAAAGGTGTGATGACCAGTGACGCCTGTATAGTCGGTAGCTTGAATAGCATCGATAACAGCTTGACGGAATACCTTTGCCTGAGCAGCATCATTCGAGTCTTTGGGCGTCGCCACACCCTTGCCAATGGCTGTCTTCACTGCCTGCATAAGAATCTTTGCACAGTCGTACGCACCACCACTGTAAGAAGAGATGTTGTTAGCACCGTACTTTGCACTATAGTTACTGATGAATGTTTGCGCGACACCACCAAGTACGGCAGGATTTACAGCGGCAACAGAGGTAAACACAGGACCACCCGTATTTCCAATAGTGCGAGAAAAAGCACTTGTTTGAGTACCATCACCAGCAACGAAAGGCGTATTCTTCAAGGCAGCGATTTGCTGCATTTGCTGACGAATCAAGGTACCACCTGTTGAGTCATTACCACCAAAGAAAATGACATCGGGATTGGTTGAAGCAATCTGAGTGAGGATGTTCACATAAGAAGTGGTGGTAGGCGCAACACTCTTACGATCAATGACTGTCAATCCGAGTTTCTTCCATTCGGTGATGAATGATGTTGCAATACCTACACCATAGGTTTCAGTATCATCAATGACATACGCCTTCTTGTAACCCTTCGTCTTCGCAGAGAAATCGGCAAGCGCGGCACCCTGGAACTTGTCCAGCGTAGCGATGCGGAAGTAGGTGACTTTGCCTGTAGGACGATAGGTATCAAGTTTACCATTTGCACCACATTCAGAGGCTGGGTCGTTCTGTGTAAGGCAATCGTTTGTATTCGCAGGACTAATAATAGCGATAGGAGCCTGATTTGCAACTGGAAGTTCTGAAACCGCAACACTACTGTTGAGAGGTCCATCTATACCAGCAACCAGAGCATCGCCTATAAGGTTGGTCACATGTTGTTGACCAGTCGCACCGTCGTGTGTTCCAGCTGGACCAACATCATCTGTCGCTACAAACTGAAACGTATACCCTGGGAGAAAATTTGAACTGTTGGCTTCGTCAACCGCTAAATGAGCACCATTTTCAGCAGGTTTACCAGCACTTTCATCCTTTCCGCTTACAGGATAATCTGATGCAATCTTGATGACCGTTGAACCTTTAGTGGTTGCAGTACCACTGCTACTACCACCGTTTCCTCCACTACTACTACCAGTTGTGCCTGCGCCACATGCAGCAAGCATGGCTAACAGCAATGGGATGCCCAGTATCAGGGCGAAAATACGTGACAAACGTTTTTGCATGATGTAGTCAGCCTCCTTAAGGATACCGAAATACGAATTCAGAACCTGTTCTGATAAAGGGTACATTTCACAAGAAGACCTCGTGAGCACTCTCCCTCTTACAGTGTTACTACGTCACTTTTAAGATAAATCTCACCATTATATCCTCAAATTGCTCAGATTAGCTTTCTTTTGTATGAGAGATACACTCTACATTGTACAAAGATAAAATGGTATAGTACCGCTCTGTAGCAAGTTTGGTGAGCATGGTTAGCGTTTGTACAAAATGGATGGGCTGATTATACGTAATCAAGAGAGAACTGTCAATAGAGTATTTTGTGCTCTTAACTAAGTAAGCGCATTGCAAATCATATATAGCGTAAGTAAAATTGGCTATATCATTGTTATACAACCCTTTCTTGGTTATAATATCTTATGTAAGATTACAGCAAAATCGTATAGAAGATACAGCGTATTTCTTTCTACCTACACACTATCTTTTTCGGCGTAAAGAGCAGACAGATAATAAAGTAATGCAGAGCAAAATCACCTATCGTCAACAATTTACCCGATGCGGAAAGCAGCGATGCCGTAGATGTAGGGATGGCGAGGGACATGGACCGTATTGGTATGCCTATTGGAGTGAAAAAGGACGTACTGTAAGCAAATACATAGGTGTTTCCCTACCCCCAGAGATAGTAGCGGCACGCGAAACTATAGGCGAGATGACACAAGAAACTGTACAGACGACACCACCAGTTGATACAGGCCCTGTTCTGCGTGTGTATCTCCTAGGTCAGTTTCGTGTTGAGCGCAAAGTCAAAAATGAGTGGAGGGGAGTAGACAACAGTATCTGGCAACGACGACGCGCCCGTGCCCTTCTTGGCTGCCTTTTGAGCACACCTGCCCGCCGCTTGGGTCGAGAACAGGCAATGGAACAGTTATGGCCCGACCTCGACATTACGGTAGCTTCTAATCGTCTAAATGGCGCGGTTCATGAACTACGTCAAATTTTAGAGCCTGAGCTTGCACGTCCAGCCACCTCACGCATGCTACGCCTTGAACGCGATATGCTCGAACTCGCCGATAATAGTGCTCTTTGGGTCGATGTCGAAGCATTTGAAAATCTGCTCAAAGAAGCTGATACTCTCAATATACATACGCAATCAGAACAAGTTGAGCACCTGCTTGAAGCGGCTGAGTCTTTCTATAGTGGGGGCTATCTGCTTGAGGAATTATATTCAGAGTGGGCAACGCACCGACGTGATGCACTGCAACGGCGCTGGGTTGGCCTCTTGCTACAACTCGCCGAGCTTCGCACACGTCGTGGAGCTTTCGTAAGTGCCATTGAAACGCTTGATCGCTTACGTGTCGCAGACCCCACAAACGAGACTGCACTACAAGGTCTCATGCGTCTACTCACTCAGCTAGATCGACGAGGCGAGGCTCTCCATATCTACCGTCAGCATGTCATTATGATGCGACGTGAATATGAGAGTGAGCCGCTTCCAGAAACACGCGCATTATATGAAGCCCTACACAAAGGAAATGTTCCTGTAGTGCAACATGTCAGACCGCACGTGGAACAGCAACAAGAAAAACTCCTTCAATCACCAGCAAGGGCACCTCAACCTCATGAGACAAGTCAGGATTTTACATTTATACGTCCAACCTTTCAACTGGGACGGCAAAATCAAAGTCCGCTTGTAGGACGAAATCGTGAGCAACAAGTTATGCACCAGCTCTTGCAGGCATTAGAAGCAGCTACGCCACTGCTTTCTGAACAACCTCAAACAACTACTGTAGAGAGTCCTTCCCAACAAGCAACTGCACCATCTCAACCAAAAGTAGGAATGAAACAACCACACTTTTTGCTACTCACGGGCGAGTCAGGGATTGGGAAAACACGGCTATCGGAAGAGTTAAGTACTACAGCTACTACAAACGGTTGGGCGATTGTGTGGAGCAGAGCATATGAGCAAGAAAGCAACATTGCCTATCACTTATGGATAGAGATAGTGCGAACACTTATACAAAGTATTACACTTAATAATGAAACGAAGCGAACGGAAACTCCGGCACTATCTTCTATAGCACACACAAACCCTGCACAGCTTCCGCTCTCTTTTCAGCTTGAACGCTTAGGTAAACTCCTTCCAGAGGTATCACTGCATGCATCCTCCGCACCCACTCGACTTGCACTTTCGCATGAACAGGATCGACTCTACCTCTGGGAAGCTGTACTTGGACTACTCACAACACTAAGTGCAAAACATCCATTGCTTCTTGTCCTAGATGATTTGCACTGGGCTGATGATAGCAGTATAGAACTCCTTACCTATCTCACGCATCATCTACAAGATCAACGTGTTTTGTTGGTCGGCACCTGTCGTGATAGCGAGGTAGTACCATCACATAGGCTACGCGCACTCATTGACGACCTTCGACGTGAACAAGCTATCACTACACTCGCTGTACAACCACTGACACAATCTCAAATCGGTGCACTCGTCTCCTACCTTCCCAAAGAGGTCGTAGAAAGTATTTCGATACAAGCCGCAGGTAATCCTTTTTTTGCTGAAGAGCTTGCCCGTGATGTGGGGGCACAAGGAGACGACCTTCAACCTCGCTCATTACCAGACGCAGTGACAGCACTACTAGAGCGACGTTTACGCAGGCTCAGCCAAGATTGTCAAACATTGCTAGGGAAAGCCGCAGTTCTTGGTGGCTCCTTCGAGCTACAACAGCTCCTGCCTATGACTCAGGAATATTCAGAAGATACTGTACTCGATTTACTAGATGAGGTGCTGCGAGAAGGCTTACTGACAGAAGAGGGAACGGGCGCGCATATTCTCTATCATTTCTGGCATCCATTAATTGTGGGTCACCTCTATGACCGTCTCTCGGCAGCACGTCGCGCACAACTTCATAGACGAGCAGCCGATGCCATTAAAGCAACACAGTCGGCAGTAACACAGGCAACGGTAGCAGCAGCCGTTTTTCATCATCTTCGTAAAGGTGGCGGCGAGATACGAGATGTTGCGTACTATGCTGAACTTGCCGGCAATCAAGCATATTCACTTACCGCATACTCTGAAGCACAATACTACTATCTACAAGCACTACTTACTCTTGTCTATGACAACGCCATAGAAAACGTCACAGTTTCTGGTCTCGTTCAACACCTTACAACTTCTCTCATAACACATCCATCAACACTTGCTCACAATCTGCTACTACTCTGTCGTCTCCTCGAATTAACAGCTGAGTGCAGTTTCGTCCTGGGAAACTTTGAAGAGGCTCGTACTCTTTATGAAACCGTTCTTGCCTTACGAACGTGTGCGATATTCAAAGAGCAAATATATACTCCAGAGAAGAATCCAGAGCTGCTCGACAAACAAGAAGCGCAGATACAAGCTCTGCTTTGGCGCGAGATCGTATTTACCTGGAAGGCAACGGGAGCATATGACAAAGCGCATGAGGGATGTAACCGAGGGAAAGAAGTGTTGCGTGAAGCTCACGAAACTTCCTGTGCAGCATGGGCATGTCTGCATCTTGCAACTGGCGAAATTTTACGCTACGAAGGAAACTATCAAGAAGCTCGTCGTTACTCCCAAGAGGCACTAGCGATGCTTGAACAGTTCGTTCGGCCTACTACATCAGAACACCTCACGCCATTACTTACCTTGAACTCTAAGGAACCATACACAATAACTCGTCTACTCACAAAGACTGAGAGGGCATTGAGCGGAGATGCGATAGACCTGGCGAATGCATACGAACAATTAGGGGTTATAGAAGCAAGCGTAGGCCACGCAAACGAGGCACAACGCTATATGCACCTCGCGCTAACAGAGTATGAACAGCAAGAACGTATTTCCGAAATTGTCCGTGTATGTGGTAATCTTGGGGCTGTTTTCACTATGAAAGGCGAACTTGCTGAAGCTCGTCTATTCCTTCATCGCGCGCTCAACCTTGCTGAACGCTCTGGCGATCTGCCAAATATCGCGTTTGTTACCACCAACCTTGGCGATGTTGCAAATCATTCCGGAGACTTACTCGAAGCTGAAGCATGGTACAAACGCGGCCTAACTCTGGCAGAGCGTATCAATGACCGAGAGCATATTAGTTGGTGCTCCGTCCTTTTGGCAGACGTACAGCAAGACTTGGGGTATTTACGTGAGGCGGCGACGAATTTACAGCGAGCAATTCGTGTTGGACGCACCATCAAGAATTCACGCTGCATCCGTTTTGCCCTCGTGAGCCTTGGTGATCTGCGCATCATCGAAGCCATCATTGCTTGCAAGTTACAACCAATGGATTTTGAAACGCATTACCAATCATCCCCAGACTGCCAACGCCTTCTCCGTCGTGCGAAATCTACTCTTCAACGCGCTATCTCACAGGAAGGGGTGGAGATGGAAACCATCATCGACTGCAAACTCCTGTTAGCAACAGTCTATTTCTTACAAAATGATTTGGTCACGGCCCAACAGATAGCCTTACAAACACTTCAGAAAGCTCAAACACAAGAGACCATACGCGTCATTGGACGCGCCCAACGTCTTCTTGGACGTATCCTTTCAGAGCAGAAGAATTATGACAAGGCTGATATCTACTTTGAACAAGCCATCTCGATATTTCGGGGGCAAGAATTGCATCTGGATTATGCTAGAGCATTGCATGGCTATGGTCTCTCACTTGTACAACGTAGTTGTGTAACTGAAGAGACACAGCCCATACTTCAAAAAAGAGAACATGTCGTGTACCAGCATGGTATAGACCTCCTGCGTAAAGCCCGCGCTATCTTCAACACCTCACACGCAGCCATTGACTTCTCATGGACAGACCTTGTAATCTCAAATTATACATCTGTAGTAACAGAAAGCGTTGTATAAATCATGACGGATGAAACACTCGCAACCCTAAAACAACAAGCTCATACGCGTCACATCATAGAGCAAAGTATCACACAACTTTTTGCCTCAGAAGATGAAGGACTACAGCACGCGCTCGTAGCCGCAAAAGCAGCAGGTCTCCCACCAATTCAAATTTCTCCTATTCAAGGGAAATTTTTGCAGTTGCTCGCAACAATGTGCAATGCACACAATATTCTGGAGATTGGCTCTCTTGCTGGCTATAGTGGTATCTGGCTTGCACGCGCACTTCCCGCTGGTGGACACTTGCTCACATTAGAGATAGATACTAAACACGCCGAAGTTGTACGTAGTTCTTTTGCGAATGCAGGTGTTGCAGATCGTACAGAGGTACGTGTCGGGAAGGCACTTGATACACTACCAACCTTAACAAACGAAGCTCCCTTTGACCTTGTATTTATTGACGCAGACAAACCTCCATATCCACAATATCTCGAATGGGCACTACGCTTGACTCGACCGGGTAGCATCATCGTTGCGGACAACACTATTCGTAATGGCGAAAGACTTCGTGATCCAGCGCAAATAACTACTGAGGTAGAGAAAGCAGTCGCACAGTATAACAGGAACGTCGCACAAAATCCGCGTCTTCAATCGCTTGCCTTTGCAATGGATGATGACTATACCGATGGCTTCACGGTTGCTGTTGTGCGCCATGAGGAACGGTAGGGGCAACTACTAAAGGCTATAAGTCAAGGAGGGTTCCTCATGCCGCTTGATACAGATTTTCACAGTCACGTCGTCCGTAGCTCTGCCCTACAAATGGCACAATCTGCCTATGAACGTGGAATACATGTTCTCGGTCTGTCCGAACATGCCTTTCAGATGCGTGAAGCACGTGCACCGTTGACACATATGGAACTAGAAGGACCTATCCTCTCATTTCGGGAGTATATAGACATGGTACATGCAGCAGGCCCACAAGCAGGCGTTGATGTGCAGTTAGGTCTGGAAGTAGACTTCATCCCAGAGAAAAATGAGGCTATTCAGGCATCTCTACAAGGCTATTCCTGGGATTTTCTCATTGGCTCTATACATCAGGTTGATGGCAAACTCTTT
>CAXUHF010000027.1:30170-51588 GCA_964250765.1 uncultured Ktedonobacteraceae bacterium
TATGTAGTAGTGTAAAGCACTGCCTTCAATAATTACGGCTCATGGTGCTGGTGTTAACATCTCACCTAGAACTTGTAGTTTGTCCCAACCAATTGCCTGTGGGGTACTAGCAGTTTGCGGAAGAGCTAGCGGTTTACTTGCGCCTGTATCCAAATTGCTATACCAGAACTGTTCTTTTGTTACCGCTCCGTTATTGCTGTACATCCCTTTTGCCACAAGTATATGTCCGTACGGGGCAACAGCAACATCGTCCGATGTGATAGGTGTAGTCCCTGGAGCAACATCTTGTATCAAGACAGTATCCTGTGCTGATCGCGTATCTCGTTGCACAACTTGATATTTCCCATTTGCATTTCCCAATGTTAATGGGGAACCGTCTACTGCATACCCAATCACGTTCCCCCCATTGGAACGAAAGATAGAGGGATTCGTGCCATCGCTATTCACAGTATAAAGAATGTTCGCATTTTGATCGAGGCAGTTGTAGTATGCTGTTGCTCCGTCGGGACTTAACCAGAAATGAGTGCCATGCGCACAAGGTGTAATTTGTTGCGAATTTCCTTGCGTTATATTGATGCGATTAAGAGTTCCTTGTGTAGCATATGCCTGTCCTGTATCGCCCTTTATAAAGTACAAATAGCCATCATCACGGTAATTCAGCAGCGTTACCGAGGGTAGTGTTGGGAAAAGCAGTTTTGTAGTATACGTTTGCACATCTACCGACAGAATTCCTCTTGCGGTACTAATAAAGAGTGAGCGATCATCAGTACTCCAAATAGCGGAACGACTCTTATCAGGCGTCGTAAATATAGCTTGCTTTGTAGCTTGAGGATAAATATAGTAGGACGTTTTGGAACCGTCATAGACAGAATAAAGCACCTCACGTCCATCATGCGAAACACCATCCACTATCGCATCTACATCCTGTAGTGATACCAATATCGTCGAGGTCGTAGCAACAGGATCATAATTAGCAATGATTGTCATACGATTTATCTTGTATGTGATGATTACAGCAGACCATGTGCTAGTTGTACCAGGAACGAATGATGGATATTTCGTCATCATAAATTCAGGAGAACTATTACTCGACGCAGCACCACTACTCACACTACTTGAATGGAGCGGTAAGATAAATTTTAAAAGGCCAAAAGAAGCAATAAGTGCAGCAGCCACCGCAGTAAGGGCTAACGCACTATATAAAGTGCGCCTTGCCCGCTTTGGTCGCGGCGTCTCAATTGCTCGAACCTGCGGAAATGGGACAGAAGACGGTGTGCTATGTATATCATGACTAGCATCAGCTGCTACTTTTTGCGTCGTTTGCTGCTCTCGCTGGATAGCCGCCATAATGTTTGCGGTTGTCGAAGGAACCTTCTGCTCACCTTCATTAAGAAGGGCACGTAAGGCTTGACGCTGAGGAAGACCGTCGCCTGTCTTTGAGTCCTGAACATCGTCCTTCATTTGCATCCTTCCTGATTGAGTCCTACATAAATACGTTGAAATGACTGGCGAGCACGAGCCAATCTGCTTCGCACAGCGGAGAGTGTGTCTTGCATTGTTTCCGCAATCTCATTATACGAGAAACCTTCAGCATCTAAAAGAAGACACATTACTGAGGCAGATGGAAGTTGCGCAAGGACACGTTGAACCAGGTCACGCTCTACAATGCTTTCTTCAAAGTGTACATTGCTCACCATAAAGTCCTGGTTCGCCTCATCAAAATCCTCATCATCTCCTCCTAGTGATGTCGAAAATGGAAGTACTGTTACATGCTTACGCCGTCGCCACTCGCTGCGAACTTGATTGAGCGCAATACGATAGAGCCAAGGGGCGAAATGTAGGGTATGCCCATCCATACGAGGCAACGCCTTGTATGCCGCGAGAAATGTCTCCTGGCAAAGGTCTTGCGTGAGTTGCACATCTTGCGTTAACCCGTAGAGCATACGCCTGATGCGCGGTTCATACAGCATTACTAATTTCTCAAATGCCTCTATTGATCCCTGAGAGGCTTCAAGAGTCAGTTGAGAGTCGTCTTCCACTGCGTTCATATGATCCCATCGTTATCCAGCAGCATGCTAGATGTAGGTCTCGTACTAGTATCAATGCTCAAAGGAATCATTTTGTCTCGCTCAGGAAAGGAAAGGCGAAGGATGGTATGGAAGACAAAAACGTTCCCTTCATAAGTATGAAGGGAAATGCGTAAAAATACAGTGAAATAGTTCACATTTTAAGAATATTATTCCACAGCCTTGCGCAAGGCTGCGGAATGCACTGCATCATACGCCTTCTCAAGCACCTTCGCTCCATTCTTGCCCTCAACCGTAAAAGGTGCATCACCCAACCTTTTGAGAAGTGCATTGTCAACGTCCGGCGACCCTGGATTGACGACAAACGTGTCTAACGCGTCCCCTGCTAGCCAGAAAGTATTTAACACGTCTTCAAGACGTACTGTTGCCTCTTCTTGTTGCGCTTCTTCATGCTTCTCACTTCTACCTATATTCGCCTTGTCATCCTGGCTTTTTGTGTCGAGCGTCGAGACGCGCTTTTCTCGCAGAGCTGCGATAATGGCGTCTTTGTCGCGTCCACGCAATTTGAAGAGCAGGAAGGGGTCTTCGTCGAAGCGTTCGGCGAGGATATAGTAAACGGCGGCAATATGTTTGCACGGATTCGCCCAGTCAGGACAAGAGCAACTAGTTTGTAGGTCTTCCTCTAGTTCAGGGAAGAGCGACACGTTGACACTATCAAAGGCTTCTTCGATATTCTTAGGCATCTCCCCTGCGAGCAGTTTGGCGGCAAAAAGAGCTTGCGAGGCCATCGCAGTTGTTACCTCTTGCCAATCATGTTTAGAGAGGGGGTGCAGTTGTATCTTAATCGAGTAAGGCTTTTGCATTGACCCTTGCACCTTCGCCTTGACCACTCCCGGCTCGATCTCAATCGAAAGCACTTGCCCTTGACGCGCATAGGAACGACCTCTTGTAAGCCGTGTTCCCATGCCAAGCGACTCTAGTGCTTGCACCCAACGCTTCGACCACCATGTTTCGCCGATTGCGCCACGCTCACTTTTCGCCTTGATACCACCCTCAGTTTTACGTGGCCTATTTTCTGAATAGTAATCCCATTCAAAGTCGTCATAGCCTCCACGCCATCGTCTGCCCATGTTGCTACTCCCCTACTGCCTCACGGCTCAATGCAAACAATTCCTTAAGTTGAGAGGTTGACATTTCGGTCAGCCAATTCTCGCCGTTGCCAACAATACTTTCGGCAAGCTCTTTTTTCTGCTCAATCATCTGGTCGATCCGTTCTTCCAACGTGCCCACACACACAAATTTATGCACCTGCACATTCTTTCTTTGCCCAATACGAAACGCTCTATCGGTAGCTTGATTTTCTACCGCAGGATTCCACCAGCGATCAAAGTGGAAGACGTGATTCGCAGCTGTCAGATTCAAGCCAACACCACCAGCTTTGAGCGATAGAATAAACAATGGCGAACCGCGCCGCTCCTCCTGAAAACGCTGAACCATAATATCACGTTGCTTCTTCTGCGTTCCACCGTGTAGAAACAGGACTTCGCGGCCCAGACGCTCTTGCAATTCTGTACGCAACAGCCCACCCATCTCGGCAAACTGCGTGAATATTAATGCCTTATCGCCAGTCGCCACAACCTCTTCTAGCATCTCTTCCAGCCGATTCAGCTTGCCCGAACGAAGTTCCAGGCGGCTTCCATCACCCATAAAATGGGCTGGATGATTGCATACCTGCTTCAATTTTGTCAACGTAGCTAACACCAGTCCCTTGCGCTCAATCCCATCGGCCTCTTCGATTCGTTCAAGCATCTCTTTGACCACGGCCTCATAGAGTGATGCCTGTTCTTGAGTCAGGTTACAAAAGACCTTCATCTCCATTTTATCAGGCAAATCTTGAATAATCTCTTTATCGGTCTTCAAACGACGTAGAATAAAGGGTTGCGTCAAGCGTTTCAATGCATCGGCGCGCTCTGCATTATGATAGCGTTCGATAGGCATAGCAAAATTCTTGTGAAACTCAATACCAGAGCCGAGATAGCCTGGATTCAGAAATTCCATAATCGACCAGAGTTCGGATAAGCGGTTCTCGACTGGCGTTCCCGTTAAAGCAATTTTGTAGTTCGCATCTAGCTTTTTGATCGCCTGTGTCTGTTTCGCCGACTCATTTTTGATATTCTGCGCCTCGTCGATCACCACCTGTTCCCACGTGATCGGTGCAAGATGCTCTTTGTCGCGTAACGCGAGTGAGTATGTTGTAATCACCACGTCATGCTTCTTGACCTCGTTCACAAATGCCTGCCCCGATAATCGTTCTGTACCATGGTGCACCATTACTTTCAGTGAAGGAGCAAATCGTTGTAACTCACGCTGCCAGTTGCCTACAATTGACATAGGGCAAATCACAAGCGTAGCATTTTGTTTGCTGTTACCATTTCTATTTGCAAAATCATACAAAAGGAGTGCGATAAGCTGAGCCGTTTTACCTAATCCCATATCGTCCGCTAGACATGCCCCTAAGCCGAATTGCTTGAGGAAAGATAGCCATGAAACACCTTTTAGTTGATAGGGGCGCAACGTACCATGAAACGTATTTGGGACCTCTACAGCTTCCAATGCAACATTTTGTTTCAGCCCATCGAGCAAATCGTTGACCCAACCCTCACCTTCGACCTCTGCGACTTGTAGCCCTGTTTCGGACATGCCTTGACCAAGGCCAAGACCAAGAGCCTCGCCTAGTTTCATTTCGCCACGTTTGCGTTTCTTTTGAAAGAAACTGATTGCGGCCTCAATCTCTTCTGGTCGTAGCTCTACCCATTGTCCACGTACCTGCACAAGTGGCGTCTTTAAATTGACAAGACGCGCAAACTCTTCCTCAGTCAGTTCTGACTCGCCAACAGCAGCATTCCAATCATAGGTAACAATGCTATCAAGTCCGACAAGTCCCAGTGAAACGGCTGAACCAGATTTGGGCTTGAGCTTCAATTTGACTTTTAGACGTGTCGAACTCTTTGACCACCACGGCGGCACAAGCACACCAAAGCCACTCTGCTCCAACAATGGAGCTGATTGACGCAAAAACGCATATGCTCCTTCAGTATTCAGAGCCAACTCGCGTGGATGTGCAGCTTTCAGGCTCTCTTCCAGAAGAGGAAACAAGCGCGATGCCCTACCAAGATCAGTTAATAACCGTTCTTGAGGATTCTCGAATTTATGATTGAGAAAGGTGAGTGTATCAGAACGTTCCTGCCATACGTCATCTGCCGGAACCAACAAACTACGATCATCGTTCGCTTGTAGATGAAAACTAATACGCCACTCCTGTTCGTCGGTTTCGGGCGTATCCAGACGGAAACAGGTACGAAACGGCGCGTTCTCAGCAACAGGTTGTAGTGTCTCAAGCCATGCGGCAAGAGATTTAGAGAACTGCTGTAATTCCTCAGGCGATCCAGTAAGTGTTATGTTCTCGGAAGAGAGGGTACGTAACCATTGTTCGGGTAGCGTTGCAGTTTTTCGACCAGCACGACTCGAAACAAGCGCATTTGATGACATACTTTCACGCACAAATGCATCAATACTTCGATCAAGAAACGTCTGCACAATCTCGCGCAACAACGATACGTTCTTTTCCCCAGGCGGCATGAAAGACCAACATAGCGGCGGCATAGCTTGTGTCAGCACGTGCAATCGCTCAGTGTCTTCTTGTGAGAGAAACGCCTTCCACAGTGCTGAATAAAGAATTGTTCGTCCCTGCTTTGTCTCTTGCAGCGTAGGAATATATGCTTGCTTTGTAATCAGTTCAAAAGCAAATGTTGCTACCGTCATCCAAAATCGTAAAGAACTACTATAAGCAACCCCAAATGGTGGATTTTCGGACAGTGCAAGTAGTATATCAAGTGCGAGACCGGATACAAAGGTGAGCGTTTCAACATCCCACCATTTCAGACTTAGTGCACCTTCGAGCAGCTCGTCAACAAGCAATTCAGGCGAATGTGCAGGGGCTTTCGATGTCGAAGGTAAGCGTAAAGATATTGTACTAGTGTCTGCTCGCCTAAGAAGTGGCGAACTGACAACTTCTCCTAATGCCTCTTTTAGATCAGCATGAGATAACGCAAACAGATGCTTTCGCGCTACAGCTTTCTCAGCTTGTCCCTGGCTCTGTTTGGAAGAATAGAATGTATTATTGGTCGTCTCGGACGACTCAGCCCAGATGTGTAAGGTATCAGACACAAGGCTATCACAAATGGCATGTAGTACTATCAAAGTGTTTTCAGCCTCAAAATTTTTATTGTTGAACTTGCACTTCAACCTCTATTTTTACAGCTATTATAGCTTATGCGAGAATACTGCAAAAATACCTTCCTGCTCCTGATTCTGTAACAGGTTAAGGAACTTCATTCAGTTACACAAAATCATAACTACATCTTAACCAAAACACAACTCTCATCCTCACTATTCCTTGTAAGATGAGACCTATACGTTTTGAGTTTGTGCGAGTCACAGCAAATGAGACATTATACTTCATGTCGAAGAGAAGCTTACTCGCCAACTCTATATTCATTTATTTGCATGTAGCTCTTCCATCCGATATACTAAACAGAGCTACCATATTAGAAAGAGATAAAGCTTTATGCATTTCTCACCTCGCTCAAGGGCAAGTATCCTACTATCTTTTTTTACTGTGTGTCTTGTTATTTGTGTTTTGATCTTCGCCATCTTCTCTCATCAACCAACAGCAAGTCATGCGGCTAGCCTGACGCCCGCAAAACATGCTAAAGTGGTGCCCATCAAAACAATCAAATTTGGTGCGGCTGCTCCTACCGATGCCGATTGTATTGCAGCAGGTACTATCTGCTATAGTCCGCAACAAATGCGCACGGCTTATGGCATAACTTCACTCATAAATGCTGGATATACGGGCAAAGGGCAAACAATTGTGATCATTGACTCCTTTGGAAGCCCAACTATTGCCAGTGACTTACACACCTTTGATACAGGTTATGGCTTGCCTGATCCGCCATCCTTCAAAGTTCTCTCTCCGCTAGGCACTGTTCCGTTTGATCCAAATAACAGTGATATGGTTGGCTGGGCCGAAGAGACAAGCTTAGATGTCGAGTGGTCTCATGCGATAGCCCCTAGCGCGAATATTGTTTTATTAACTAGCCCAGTCTCTGAGACCGAGGGTGTACAAGGTCTGCCACAGTTTTTGTCCCTGGAACAATATGCGCTCTCCAATCACCTGGGCAAGATATTTTCGCAAAGCTGGGCTGCGACAGAAAACACGCTGTTCACTCCAGCCGGGAAACAAGTCATTGCCAACTTTGAAAACTTCTACCAGTATGCAGACTCGCAAGGTGTCACTGTTTTTTCCTCAACTGGTGATTCTGGTACAGCCAATCCCGACGTTAGCGGTAATATCTATCCTTTCCCCACGGTCAATTTTCCTGCCTCTTCCCCTTGGGTGACAGCGGTGGGTGGCACAACTCTCAATGCAGATGTCAATGGCAAGTACCAATCCGAGACTGTATGGAACAACAGTACAGGTGCTGGTGGTGGTGGCATCAGCCAATACTTCCAAGAGCCAAGCTATCAGAAGTACACTCTGCCCGCCTCCGATCAGAGTTTGCTTAAAGGTTATCGTGGCATTCCTGATATCTCCTATAATGCCGACCCAAATACTGGTGTTCCAGTCTACCTTGGGTTCTTGGGAGCAAGCGCGAACGGTTACTACATCTTTGGTGGCACAAGCGCAGGTTCTCCTCAATGGTCTGGCATCATCGCTGATGCTAACCAAGCCTTGGGACATTCTCTGGGTTTCCTCAATCCAATTCTCTACAAAATTGGGCAGAGCAAAGCCGCACCATATCTCTACCACGATATCACCGTAGGGAATAACGGCACGAATGGCATCCCTGGCTACAATGCGACTCCTGGTTGGGATCCTGCAACAGGCTGGGGCACACCTAATCTGTCGGTTCTCCACACTATCTTTTCACTACTCGGCTAGCAAATACGAGTAAGAAGGGCAGTTCTCTGAAGTCATGCGATTTCAGAGAACTGCTCACGCGCGTATCTATAGTTATTGAGGTCGCTCAGCTAGTGAAGATTTGACTTCAATGTAGCGAGCAAGAATAAAAATGAGGTCAGAGAGTCGATTGAGGTAGCGCACAACCTCGACATTTGCAATAACACCCTCGTGTAGCAACTTTACCGCCATACGCTCTGCTCTGCGAATAATAGTACGCGCAAGATCAAGCGCGGCCCCATCAAGCGTGTCACCAGGAATAATGAATTTGTTCGGAATATCCACCTCTTGCTTTAGCTGCTCCTCGACCTGCTCAAGATGCTGCACATGCTCAATCGTCATACGCAGGCCCATCTTCTCATAGTTTTCAGGTGTTGTCGCTAGCTCACCCATTAGTAAATAGAGTTCTTGTTGCACCCGGTAAATGATATCTTTGACTTGCTGATCTTGCGCCATTGCACGTGCTAAGCCTAACGCTGATGTCGCCTCGTCAACCGTTCCAAATGTGTCAGGTCGTGGATCGTATTTGGCAACACGCTCACTTCCCAGCAAACCTGTATAGCCTGTATCGCCTTCACCAGTTGTCACTTTTGCCATAGTGTTCCTCTTCTATATTACCCTATGTATTTATATGCACGACTCACACGTCGCCAATCTGTTTCGCGTCCACGTACAGGCCGCTCTTCATTCATCAATTGTAGAGTATCAGTTGCCAGGAAACGTCGTCGTAGATTTGAAAGGTCAATTTGTTCGTCGGACGGAAAGAACGCACGGTAGAGCAACGCGGCCTCAGCCAGTGTCAGCATACCATCCCCTTTTACAGGTTCTCTCTCTTCATAACCGTTGTGTTTTGAGCTAGCCGTATAAGTATCTGGCGAATGCATTGCTGACATATCTGCAAGGAAGCGTAGCACGATCTCTGGGTTACGCTGTATTTGTGAACGTAGGGTATGTAGAGCAGTTTGCACACCTGGAAAAACATCGGGGTCGATCATTCTTCGTCCTAGTTCAACCTCTACAACTGGCACCCATTCAACGTGCAGACTTGGTATTTCGTGTTGATGCAGATGTGGGCGCAATTCGTCGTAATTTGCACGCAATAGAACACTATGAATGAGCGAGATTGCCGCACCTTCTTCCGAACTACCCCATACTGAGACCTGTTGTTCTTGCCATCCTGCTTTCATCTGTACAAGTGGAGCATGAGCAGACCAAAGCAGCAATGCATCAAGTGTGCGCTCTACTGCGTCCATCACGGACTCTGTACCAAGCACCAGTCGCATCGGTGGTCCCCACGGTCCCTCACGAAGCAGTACCCATAACGACCAATTCCGAATAGCGAAAGTGGTCACGCTGGCAGTAACGATCAAGCGTTTAAGAGGTGCGTCATCATGAGCAGGTGCTGGAGGAATCGAGTGAGAGAAAGGTGTACTCATGTTTTGCACGTCTCCGTTGACTACATAGTTAAATAGATGGTCACAATACTATTGATTGTACCCATTATTATGATAGAGTGCAAGCAGGTATAACCAAGAAAGTTCCTCCAAAAACGCAAACAGGCACCTTTTTCAGGTACCTGCTTATTAATATGTATGAATATTCTGTTGAAGAACTGCTCTAGTGTCCGAATACGAGATGGAGACCAAGAGCAAAACCAGCAGAAAGAAGTAACGCAACAATTTGAAGGACGCGATACCGTGCAGCAATAGCACGCTCATCAATAGTGAGAGCTTTTGCACCACTTGAGCGGCGCTGAGCGGGTCGTTGATCTTGCATAATGATGTCCCCTTATGACCAATGTAGGAAATCGGCTTTCTTTTAGCTACTCTTATTAGTATATACGAAGTATAACACTTTTTGGTTGCGAATCCATCCCGATTTTCGATAGATATCAAAACTGGTATGAAACGCAGTTGTATATCTATGATAGAAATGCTCCTTCATTCCCTATTCCGTTAATTCGGAGTCACCTTTTCGGCAAAATGGCATGCTGCGTAATGTTCACGGCCTTCTTTTGCCTCAAAGACTGGATCGACCTCTCTACAAATTGATTGCGCCATTGGACAACGGGTATGGAAACGACAACCGGATGGAATATTAATGGGGCTGGGCAAGTCACCCGAAAGAATAATACGCTGCCTCTTACGCTCTACCGTTGGATCAGGAATAGGTACAGCCGAGAGCAGTGCTTTCGTGTAGGGATGCTTAGGAGCAGCATACAATTCATCACGATCAGACAACTCTACGATTCTTCCTAGATACATGACCGCGATCCGGTCTGCGACGTGACGTACAACACTCAAATCATGTGAGACAAACAGGTATGTCAAGTTGAATTGTTGTTGTAAACGTTGCAATAAGTTCAATACCTGAGCACGCACAGATACGTCCAGTGCTGAAACTGGCTCATCTGCGATCACAAACTCAGGATTGATTGAAATTGCGCGCGCAACAGCAATGCGTTGTCGTTGCCCACCACTAAATTCGTGTGGGTAACGGTCGATATATTCAGGACGCAAACCGACCACACGCAATAACTCTACCGTTTTATCACGCAATTCCTGAGTTGTTCCCATCTTATAAATCTGCATTGGCTCTGCAATAAGAGAGCCAATTGTAAAACGTGGATTGAGCGAAGCGTATGGGTCCTGAAAAACCATCTGCGCTTGCCGACGCACATGTCGTAGTGGTTCACCTTCTAACTTCGCAAGGTCCTGCCCGTCAAAAAATATCGAGCCTTCCGTTGGTTTATAAAGACGTATGATAGTACGCCCAATCGTTGTTTTCCCTGAACCGCTTTCTCCTACAAGACCAAGTGTCTGCCCACGCTCTATACTGAAACTAATGCCATCTACTGCGCGGACGTACCCCACGACGCGTTGGAAAATAATACCTTGCGTCAAAGGGAAATACATCTTCAGATCGCGTATGTCCAACAATGTCTGATTGGCTACTGCTGTCTCTGCCATCTTTTTTCTTCCTTACGATGAACGTAGTACTTCACTATTGGCGGCTTGTATACTCTTTTCGCGTTGTGCTTCCACTCTAGCAAGGCGTCTGCGTTCGGCACGCTCTTGCTCTTTAGGATCACTTATATCGGGCCAGCACGCCTTGCGATGTACTAGATTGCCACCAACAGGATCAAGCGGAGGCATCTCACGGCACACACTATGTGAGTAAAAACAACGTGGCATGAAGGGACAACCTGTGGGAGGATTCAACAGGTCAGGCGGCGCACCTTCGATTGTTCTTAACTCCTCATCACGCTTCTCGTCCAGACGTGGCACAGAACCAAGTAAACCAAGCGTATATGGATGACGTGGATTCGCAAATATCTCCTCGGTCGGTCCCTCTTCGACAACCTTACCCGCATACATGACAACTACGCGGTCAGCCATACCCGCGACAACTCCCAGGTCGTGTGTGATGAGCACAAGAGCAGTACCAAAATCTCGACAGACTCCGCTAATGAGTTCGAGAATTTGTGCCTGTACCGTTACATCAAGTGCGGTTGTCGGTTCATCAGCAATCAGCAGTTTGGGATTACACGCAAGCGCGATTGCGATCATGACGCGCTGACGCATACCGCCGCTAAACTGATGTGGATAGGCATTGACACGGTTTGCCACATCGGGAATGCCAACCTGGTCAAGCAAGTCCATTGCCCGTTTGCGCGCCTGTCCATCGCTCAGCTTCAAATGTATTTTCAGCCCCTCGGCAATCTGTTTGCCAACATTCATTGTGGGATTGAGGCAAGTCATCGGGTCCTGGAAAATCATGCCAATCTGACCACCGCGTATATGACGCATGGCACTCTCTGGCAGTTCAAGCATGTCCTGGTCCTGAAACAGAATACTCCCCCCCGCATATTCGCCGGGTGGTTGAGCGACAAGACGCATAATCGAGAGCGCGGTAACACTCTTCCCACAACCGCTCTCACCAACAATCGCAATCTTTTCTCCTGGCTTGACTGCAAAGGTGACACCATCGACTGCGCGCACTCGACCACTCTTCACTTTGAAATAGGTCTTGAGGTCTTGCACTTCGAGTAGATTCTCTCCCAAAGTCGTTGCTCCTTATAAAGCTATCTTTTCTTTTTTTACCGTTCTGTCATATAAGGGTCGAGAGCATCACGCAGACCATCACCCACAAGGTTGATGCTCAACACAGTCAAGAAGATGAGCAACGCTGGCGTAAACACGAGATAGGGTGCAGTATCAAATAAGTTTTGACCAGCAGCAACCATATTGCCCCAACTTGAAGTTGGCGGATGCAGTCCAAAGCCGAAGAAACTCAAGACTGACTCAAGAATGATATTCGTTCCAATCAATAGAGTCGCGTTCACAATGATAGGGCCAGCAGCATTCGGCAAAATGTGGCGGAACATCAAGCGCAAATTACCTGCACCAATGGTACGAGCCGCGAGTACGTATTCACGCTCCCTCATGGCTAAGAACTCGCCACGCACAAGACGTGCGGAAGAGGTCCAGCCGAAGATCGCAATCAAAAAGATTACACTTCTTGGCGAGCCATCACTGAACGAAGCGGAAAGCACAAAAAGCAGAAGATAGAGAGGGACTGATAATACAATGTCAGTAAGGCGCATAAGAATATTATCAACAATACCACCATAAAAGCCAGCGAACGCACCAATACCAACACCAAGGACAAGAGACACAAGCATCGATGCTAACCCAACATACAATGATATTTGCCCACCGGACATAGCACGCGCGAACTGGTCTCGTCCCACGTCGTCTGTGCCAAATGGATATGTTGCGTTTGGAGGTTGTAGGGCATCGTTCACATGAAGGGCGTCCGGTAGATTATGCCTTGTGATAAGTGGACCAAGAAAACAAAAGAGGACCAAAAGAATGAGAAATGATGCACCTACAATTGCAGCTCTGTTACGAACAAAACGATCAAAGATGATGCGTCCCTGACTCCTACGCCTTTGCACTAGAGCTGGGGTCAATTCCATAAATGGCTCATCATCCTCTATGGGAGGTGCGTTAACTTGCTGAGATATGTCCATATCTGTATCCTTCCTTTCTGGGACACAACGTTTATGAGTAACGGATACGCGGATCCATGACGGCATAGAGAACGTCCGCGATCAAGTTGAACGAAATCACAAGTATAGCACTCAGCACAAGTATAGCCAAAAGTACAGGGAAGTCGCGGCTGTCAAGTGAAGCAAGAAAGAGCGATCCCATACCGGGCCACGCGAAAATACCTTCTGTTAACACTGCACCGCCAGCGACAGAACCAAAGTCGATAGCAACCACAGTAATCAATGGAATAATAGCGTTGCGTAGAGCATGGCCCAGGAGAATGGATGTTGTATTTACTCCCTTCGCACGTGCAGTACGAATGTAGTCCTGCTTCACAACATCAATCATACTGGAGCGCATGTAACGACTCCAACCTGCAATAAAGAGAATCGAAAGCGTCAGCATTGGGAGAATGATGTGCAGAAAGCCATCCAGAAACGTGTTGAACGCGTCGAAGGTCATTCCAGATGTACTTGTTCCTGATACTGGCAACCAGCGTAACTGCACTGCAAAAATATCTTGCAAGAAAATACCTAGCAGAAATGCAGGCATTGCAATGCCAAAATAAGAGATCGTTGTCAATGTATAATCTGTGATTGTATTTTGACGAATCGCCGAAATGATGCCTAGTAGAATCGCAAAGACTAACGCTAGCGCAAATGCTAGTCCAAACAACTCTAAGGTTGCAGGGAAACGCTCTGACAAAATTTGTGATACTGGTTGGTTTGTGGCAAACGAGAAGCCAAAATTACCTGTTATGATGTTCCCTAGCCACTTTAGATATTGAATGGGTAATGGGTCATCAAGACCAAATCTGGCACGTAACGCGGCGCGTCCGGCGGGAGAAAGATGAGGATTAAATATAACTTGTTCTGGGCCACCAGGGAGGGCATGAATCAACAAAAACATGAAAACAGAAACGAGGAGGAGTAGAGGAATTGCCTGTAGCAATCTTCTGATAACGTATCTTCCCATGCATACCTCCAGTAGAAAAGACTAAAAGGACGGGAAATGATGTAGACCGTAGTATAACATATTTTCTTGCTACATCAATACTATTTTCAGTACAATTCGCAAAGTTCGTTCGTATCATTTTTACGAAGTCATTGCAGTAAAGAAAAGTGTCTTCGATGAAATCCTATGGGAAGTCATACAAAGACACTTTTCTACAACGACTCTGTTGTAACGCGAGGAGACCTATGCCTCCTCGCTAGCTATTGGTTAGCACTTCCCACCTGTACACCACCACTTGTCAAGACCGATTGTCTCACTTGCACCTTCAGGGCCAGGACCATAGTTGTGCGCTGTGGTCTTGGCTATACCAAGGTCTGCTGGGCTGTACAGAATCACAAATGGGAAATCGGTGAGTTCAATCTGATGAATCGCATTGAATGCTTGCTGCCGCGCATTCGGATCAACGGTTTGCTGTTCCTGAGTGAGCAACTTATCCATCTGAGGATTACAATAGAAGCTCCAGTTTTGACCATTCGTACCCTGCTGACTACACGCCAGAATAGAGGCATCGTCGGAGTCATAGGTATACGAGTTCTCAAACTCGGCTATATCGTGTTTTCCGGTAGGCATAAACGTACCAAAGAAGGTACTGGATGGATAGTTCTGAATGTCGAGCTTGACACCAATAGCCTGAAGGTCGGACTGTATAATCAGTTCATCAGCTTCACGCCACGGTTTACCACTTGTGGTCGAATAATGGAACTCTAGTTTCTGACCACCCTTTGTACGGATACCATCAGAACCCTTTACCCAACCATCTTGATCCAAAGCAGTATTCGCAGCCGCAGGATCAAATGCAGGACAAGGAGCATCGGCCTGATAACCAGGAATAAGCGACTTCCCATGATCAGTACATAGAGGAACTGCTTGTCCTAAGCGCGCAGTTTTGATCAGCGCATTGTGGTCAATCGCCATAGCTATCGCCTTGCGCACTGCAAGGTCTTTGCCAAGAATGGGGTTCTTGAAGTTGAAGATTGATATCTCGTAGTTTGAAGAGTTAGGATTCACGGCGAGCTTGTAGTTCGTCAGGCCCTTATACGAGTTCGTCTTACTTACGTCCAGAAACCAGGACGAGGTAATAGAGCCAGCCTGAAGGTTTTTGAAGATAGTGTTTTCACTTGCGACAGCATTAAACACGATCTTATCGAGATACGGAAGCCCCTGAGAAGCAAGGTAGTAGTTTGGGTTACGCACAACAGTGTAGTGATCACCTGGTTTGCTTTCGCTCATCATGAAGGGACCACTGGCAACTTGCGGATTCAGGTTATCAGCTGACTTCAGGATAGAAGCAGGATCGACGCTTGCAAAATGGTGTTTCGGCATAGGCGCACTCTTTCCATCTGTCCATAATGAGACAAATGGAGCGAAAGCTGACTTCAAATGAAGGGTGATCGAGAGTTTGTCTGCGGACACAGATGTTGATGTCACCAAATCATAGCCAAGCGTGTTCGCGGCACCAAACTTGGGATTGTTCCAGAGATTGATGGTGAATTGAACATCATCCGCGTTATAGGGCTGTCCATCAGACCACTTCAAACCTGGTTTCATCTTGAAAATGTATGTTTTGAAGTCTGCGCTAATGTCTCCATTTTGCAGAGTCGGCACCTCTGTTGCAGCGCCAGGAATGATTTTGCCGTTATAATCACCGACGAACAATGGCAAATAAATTGATTGATCCACAAGAGCAGAAAATGTCTGTGAACTGCCATTCGGTATCAGCGAATCAGGCTCGTTTGGAATGTCGTCAACCCATGTACCACCTTTTGTGGGGGTACCATTGTTGGTACTCGTGTTGCCATTAGTTGGAGTGCCAGTAGCACCACAAGCACTCAATATCAACAAAAGCATCGTCAACAGGGAAAAGCCGATCATCGAGAACCGAGGCTTTGGCTTTTGGAACATCATGTCCTCCTCAAAAATAACTACAATCTCAAAAGATGAAAAGCGAGTTAGTTACGGTAAGAGTGATACATACTCCTTTAACAAATAGCGTTTTGCAGCATCCTACAGTTCGTAAAGAACGCGAACTCATCGTTGTTATATGAATACGCATTAAATTATCAATATCTCACGAGCAATTTGAAAGAAACAACTTGCATGTAAAAATTGCAACGAATGGGCCGATTGCACTCAATTTTTGTAGTCTATATAGACATTTGGCTGGAATAGATAAACTGGTATTAGTACTGGAACACTCTAATTAAAACGAGGATGGAGTAAAAGATGCCAACGTTAGAAATTACTGATGAGGGAAGTTACTTTGTAAGAACAAATATTAATTATCAAATTATCACTTATCAAGTGAGGGATATGGGCGTTACATTTCTCAACAAACACGGAATTCAAGTAGGACAGTGCTTCACACGCGAATTACTCCAAGAATTAAGAAAACAACAACTTATATTTACAAACGGAACAGGTACTTCTCATATCCCTGTGATAAACACAAGCATAAAAGAGACTCCACGTTCTCAACAGATGGATTCATACCAAACGATAAACGTAATAGATATACCAAATGTAGCAATTAATGATGAGAATACAAAAGAGCGTGTTCATGTCGTAAATAAGGATTTCTTGCCACTAATCGATCATGCAAATAAATTCAACAGACATGGAACTTTTTTCAAAAAGCAACAAAGATATATACAAATGGACAAAGATGAAAAAATGGCTTTTGGCACAATGTATTGCATTGTTTTCTATGGACTTGAGGGACATAAGATAGTTCCTTTTCCTGACAGAATTAAAACAATATGTATTGGGCGTCATAATGTATGGGTAGCTTGGGAATTTAGCATTCCAAAACAATTAGACGCAGACATTCGCCAATGGAGTATTTGTATTGAACATCCTATTTGTTGATTTCTCTTCATCCTTATCATGTTGAGTTATAAAACTACCTCAAAAAGTGCGTTGTATCAACTCCTATATCCATTCTATCTCTTACCAACGTATTCATAGCACAGGCTATAATACTTACAACAAATTTATATAGTAGACAGAATTGAGGAGCAAGAGATGCAGCAATCGGTACAGGACCAGACGCCCCCAGGACTCTCGAACGGATACCTTCCCATTGAAGATTATGGCATCATTGGTGATTTGCACACCGTCGCACTGATCGGAAAAAATGGCTCTATTGATTGGTGCTGTATACCACGTTTCGACGCACCCAGCGTGTTCGGGGCACTCCTCGACTGCGAAAAGGGGGGCTTCTTTCGTATCGCACCCCCATACATTCCAGGAATGAGCCGCAAGCAAATGTATATTCCCGATACAAACATCCTTATTACACGCTTCCTCTCTGTCGATGGTGTCTGCGAAGTGACCGACTTCATGCCAATTAAAGAGGTTGAGAGCAAGAGCCATCAACATCACATCATTCGTGCAGTACATGTAGTGAGAGGTGCCATGCCTATCGAGATGGTATGCAGACCTGCGTTCAACTATGCACGCGATACACATGAGATTCACCTTTCAAACGATGGCGCAATCTTTACAAGTCAGCATCTTTGTTTAGGACTCGCCTCCACCGTTCCTGTAGAGGCAGATGAGCAAGGCGGCGTACGCGCAACCTTCGTACTACAAGAAGGCCAATCTGCCTATTTTGTGTTAGAAAGCGCGAAAGACCATGACCTCGCGCCACAACGTCTCACCAATCGCCATTATCAAGCACTTTTTCAAGGCACAAAAGACTATTGGCAACACTGGCTCTCGCAATGCCAATATCAGGGCCGATGGCGTGAAATGGTGTACCGTTCGGCACTCGCTTTAAAGTTGCTTACCTATGCCCCAACAGGTGCAATTGTAGCTGCTCCAACGACAAGTTTACCGGAAACGGTTGGCGGAGCGCGCAACTGGGACTACCGCTACACATGGCTACGAGATGCCGCCTTTACACTCTACAGCCTCCTCATTCTTGGCTTCACACAAGAAGCTGAGTCCTTTATGGGCTGGCTCGATGCACGCTGTCACGAGCTAAAGGCCAATGGCACACTACAACCCATGTATACTATCGACGGTGGGCACGACCTCACCGAAGTTAGCCTTGACCACTTATCAGGCTATAGGAATAGTGGTCCCGTTCGTGTTGGCAACGAAGCTTATAAGCAGCAACAACTCGACATCTACGGCGAACTGTTAGACTCCATCTACATCTTTGACCGTTATAAAGACATTTCGTATGACCTGTGGTCTAACCTGCGGCGTTTGCTTGATTGGCTTGCATCAAACTGGCGAACTAACGACGAGGGCATATGGGAGGTACGCGGTGGTCCCAAGCCATTCTTGCACTCACGTGTGATGAACTGGGTTGCATTTGATCGTGCATTGCGTATCGCTCGACATCGTGGCCTACCCGCACCCATTGAGCATTGGACACAAACAAGCGCGGACATCTATGAAGAGGTTATGCATCGTGGTTGGAATGAAAAGGCTGGCAGTTTTGTTCAATATTATGGAAGTGATGCAGTCGATGCTAGTGCTTTACTCATGGTTCTGACAAAGTTCACTGGCCCCACCGACCCACGCATGATCGCAACCATCAACCGCGTACAGAAAGAGCTTACCAGCGACTCTCATGTATATCGCTATAATCCCAAAGTTGCGGCAGATGACGGCTTAGGCAGTCTGGAAGGTACATTTAGTCCTTGCAGTTTTTGGCTTTCCGAAGCCTTAGCGCGTGCAGGTCGGCTCGACGAAGCTCGCTTAGTCCTGGAAAAGATGCTCACCTATTCTAATCACGTTGGACTCTTCGCAGAAGAAATTGGACCAACAGGTGAGGCACTGGGGAACTTTCCCCAAGCATTTACCCACCTTTCACTTATCAGTACCTGTTATAACATGGATCGTGCTCTAAATGGGACGCTTCATGGGTAAAAGTTGCAGGGAGACCGCAAGGGTCTCCCTGCCGACTCAGAAGTCCTACCTACGCTTGACGTAATGTGGGAGAACAGATACAATGTAAGTATTGGAATGTCGGGTAAATAGCCTACTTATCCACCGGGCGACGAAGACCGTCCGGTTTTATTATGTCTTTGAAGAGAGTATATTGAGGAAAGCACCCAGAAGAATATGCAGGTTATGAGTAATACTAATATGACACAAACAGCTGAAAAGCTTGTAAAACGGACCGACATTCGCAATGTTGCTATTATCGCACACGTCGATCACGGTAAAACTACCCTCGTCGATGGGTTGCTGAGACAAAGCCATATCTTCCGTGAAAACCAGGATATGGGCGACCTGATTATGGACTCCAACGATCAGGAGCGCGAGCGCGGCATTACTATTCTATCAAAAAATACCGCAATCAATTATCATGGCATCAAGATCAATATCATTGACACGCCTGGACACGCCGACTTCGGTGGTGAGGTTGAGCGCGTCCTCAATATGGCTGATGGCTGTATTTTGCTTATCGATGCGGTTGAAGGCCCAATGCCTCAGACACGCTTCGTTTTGCAGAAAGCCTTTGAACTCAATCTACAGCCTATCGTCGTCATCAATAAAATTGACCGCCGTGATGCCCGTATCGATCAGGTACTAGAGTGGACGCAAGACCTGTTCCTTGAACTCGCAACAACCGATGCGCACCTGAACTTCCCCGTGCTCTATGCAATCGGACGCGATGGTGTAGCAATGTATTCTCCCAACGATGAGCGCGTCAATTTAGAGCCATTGTTTGAAACTATCGTCAACACTATTCCCGCGCCAATGGTCGATGTCGATGCTCCTCTACAGATGCTTGTAGCAGCACTGGACTATGATGATTACAAAGGCAAATATGCCATTGGGCGTATTGTCCGTGGCAAAATTGCCCCAAATACGTTCGTCTCTCGCATCAATCGTGATGGCGTAGTTTCGCGTCAAAAAATCAACCTTGTGCTGAGCTATAAAGGCTTGCAACGTACAGAGGTAGAAGAGGCGCAAGCGGGTGAGATTGTCGCGTTGACAGGCATTGCTGATGCAAATATTGGCGAGACTATCGCAGACATCAATACACCAGAGGCACTACCAACGATTGCGATTACTGAGCCAACACTCAAAATGACCTTTGGTGTCAATAGTAGCCCATTCGCTGGTCGTGAGAGCAAGTACCCAACATCGCGTCAACTTCGCGCACGCCTCTATCGTGAGTTAGAGACGAACGTGAGTTTACGTGTCGAAGATGGTAATTCGCCTGATGAGTTTGTTGTCTCAGGTCGTGGTGAACTACACCTCTCCGTACTTATCGAGACGATGCGTCGCGAGGGATACGAGTTCCAGGTATCGCGTCCAGAGGTTATCACGCGCGAAGACGAGAATGGGAAACTCACCGAGCCTATTGAGCACCTCATCATCGACACAAAGGACACCTACATCGGCGTGTTGACTGAAAACCTTGCCACTCGTAAGGCGCAGTTGATCAATATGACCAACGATGGTTCGGGCAATGTGCGTATCGAGTATCGCATTCCTACACGCGGCCTGATCGGTTTCCGTAATGCCTTCTTGACCCTGACAAAGGGTAACGGGGCTATGAGCAGTATCCTGCTCGGTTTCGAGCCGTGGCTTGGTAAGATGGGCAATAACCGCATGGGCGCGCTTGTCGCTTCTGAGCAGGGTAGCGCGATGACCTACGGTTTGAACAACGCGCAGCAGCGCGGCGATACCTTCATTGAGCCAGGCACGCCTGTCTACGAAGGTATGATTGTTGGTCTTAACTCACGACCCGATGATATGACCGTCAACATCTGTAAAGAGAAGCAGAAAACAAACATTCGCTCCTCCACATCAGACATCTCGGTCCGTCTGACACCACCAATTCTAATGAGCCTTGAGCAATCGCTCGACTTCATCAACAACGACGAACTGGTCGAGGTAACACCCTTGAACATTCGTCTGCGTAAGAAGTTCTTAACACAGCACGAGCGCATGCGCAACCGCGAGTAAATCTCGGCAGAGTAATAGACAAAGGTACCACCCAAATTTGAGTGGTGCCTTTGTCTATTACTCTGCTAAAAAATGGATGCACAAATAAGCAGTGTTACACTTCCCATATACTTATCATGCTGCTATAATCAATGGTTATAAAGCTAAATCATATGTAGGAGGTCATGCGTGTCGTCACTAGTTATAGAAGTGGATGATCTTTCTTCTTGGGTAGACGATATGCTTCATCTCGTTGATACCTATCGTCTCGATGTCAACAAAAGACTGGATTCACGTCAAAAGACTGAGCTTGGACAGTTTCTTACACCTATGTCTATTGCTCGCTTAATGGCTTCCATGCTAACTTGTCATGAACCGATAGTTTC
>CAXUHF010000028.1:0-5666 GCA_964250765.1 uncultured Ktedonobacteraceae bacterium
TACTTGTACTGGATGGGAACCATCCAGTACAAGTACGTTGTTGCTCTTCCCTCTTTTTAAAGATAGTGTTTCTCCTTCTTGCCAGAGATGTTGTAGCATGGTAGTATCAGCGTGAAAGAATATATTCTCTGTTACGTATTGGTGAGAAGGACAGGAGACAAGCGATGCAAGGCCGTCAGGTCTCGGCGGAACAAAAAGCGAAAAATTGGTGGGCTGCAGGAGATACACCTGTACGCACCGATTCACGTGTTACTTATCTTGTGGATGGGCGCACTGCAATGCTGGAAATGTGCATACATTTTCTTAAAGCACAAAAATATATTTATTTGGCAAATTGGGGAATGACAGCTAGCATGCATTTGGTGCGTGGAACAGACCATCGAGCAGGACCCGATGGTAGTTCAGAGCAAGAGGCACTGCTCACTATGCTACGAGCGGCAGAGTTACAAGATGTCGATATTGATTTCTGGTGTACACATGAACTCTCGGTCCGTTCTGTCCTTAGCTACGCGGTGAGCAAAGGCGTGGAAGTCAAGGCACTTATTTGGAAGGGGTCGCCAATTATGGCTGTGTGCAGTGCGGAGGAAAGTTATGAGGAACTGACCGCAGAGCATATCGACTGCATTCTTGATGATAGTTCTTTTGGCGTTCTACACCATCCTGTAGAGTCATTGCATCAAAAAATCTCTGTTATTGACGGTACCCATGCTTTTGTTGGTGGAGTTGATTTACTGATCGAAAGTAGTGGCGACTTTGATCGCTGGGATACTCCTACACATGCTTTCAACATGCCGCTACGTGCGAACAAAGATGGTACAACACCACATCCTTGGCACGATGCACATGCATTGATTGAAGGGCCAGCCGCAGCAGACGTAGAATACAACTTCCGTCAGCGTTGGAACGATGTTGTGCATCATCACCATTTTGATAAAAGACGCATGGTAAGCGAACATGCTGCTCCTCCAGCAGTCGAGACGCATTCATTCGTCCAGATAGCACGTACTATTCCAGAACACACGTATAAATTTAAACCGTTAATTGTGCAAGGTATTACTCAACTCTATGCTAATGCGCTTAGCAACATTGAACGGTTTGTCTATCTGGAAAATCAATATCTATGGCTGCATGTCTACATTGGCATAGACATTCCGTTTCTCGCGCAGGACAGCCCTGAAATGGAGCAGAATCTGCGCGAATTAGGAAACGCTCTGGAACGTGGAGCAAATGCTACAGTTATTCTTCCTGACCATCCAAATGTAGGACGTACATTCAGCGATGCAGGTCTCGAAGCACTGCGTACAAAATCTCCTGATAGTGTTGAAGAGGGACGCTTTGAAGCGTTCTGTCTCGCCACATCGCATCAAGACGGTGATACCACCCATTATCGTCCTATCTATGTTCACGCAAAGGTGGCGATTGTCGATGACGTTTGGGCCACTGTTGGCTCTGGTAATCTCAACAACCGAGGAATGCGCGATGATACCGAAATGAATGTAGCAATGCTTGATGCCATGCGCTCATATGGCTTACGCCTTATGTTACAGGCCGAGCACCTCGGCCTCGCCAAAGCCGAAGAACTGTTCGCGCTTTCACGCTTCCTTGGTAATCAATATCAATCTCAAGCCGAAAAAGACCTGGCGCAGCAGGTCTTCCAACGATTGGAAGAAATGATCGGCGATCCTGCCATCGCACATCGTATGATGCACAATTGCGCATGGGAGAACCTGCGCCGCTATAAAGCGCGCCTGCCCCTTATCGGGCATCTTCTACCATATTTCTCAGAGGGCGAGGCAAGCGAGCAAGGCTTGCAAGTGAACGGTAATCATGGCTGGATAGAGGAAAAGACTCAATGAAAAGGTGGAGCTGCGTGTAGCCCCATCTCTTTATTGCGTAAATGAGATATTAAGAAATATCTATATCTCCTTTAAATGTTGTTTAGAATTTTTACTCAGTATACAGTTACATCCTGAACTGGACATGATAAACAGATGACTTCTCCTATAGAAGCCACCTGTTATATTCTCTGACCAACCCTTATTTTCTTTTCGCTCTGCATGTATAACTGTAGCGTTGCTTTGTTAAGCCAGCTTTAAGGAATAAGACAAGCTATGTTAAAAGAAATGCATCGTTATTTTTATAGAAATACTACACATACAATTAAAAATACTATGTATATATTGTCCATTGCGACGTAGACGGACTATTCCGTACACTTGCTGTAGGTAGCGTTCTCGTAGCGGTACTTATTCTCTGCATTCTCTGTCCTGCCTCAAAAATTCTACTATTGTTGCGTATGTTGCGCAATCTATACGTCCACAGAGTTATAGAGCGTACGCTGCTATGCTACTTTTCATTAGTATGCACACACATATGTGCACAAATCTGTGACCAATTCAGGTAGTTGGAGGTATTTTCATTCATGAGTAACCAGGAACTATTTGGCAATATTTTTGCCCCCCGCAGTCGTCGTCATTTCCTTGAGCAAGCAGGAGCACTTGGAGTTTCTTCACTTGCACTAGCATCATTTTTAGAAGCATGTGGCGGCACTTCTACCACGTCAACCACCACAGGTAGTAATGTCAACATGGCAGGCCCTATTGATATGCAGACATTAACTACGAATGCCAAGAAGGAAGGCAAGCTTGAAGCAATCGGTATTCCACCAGAATGGGCCGACTACAAGGACATTCTCGCAGGTTACTCTTCAAAATACGTGAACGTTGAGTATCAGGCGAAAGCCGAATTTTCTTCAGCGCAGGAACTCGAAGTATTTACAAAGTCGAAATCACATGCTCATGGAGATATTGGAGATGTTGGCTTTAAGTTCGGCTCTACAGCCATGAAACAAGGACTTATCACACCATATAAACATGCAAATTGGGCTGATATCCCTGATAATCTCAAGGACCCTGATGGTAACTGGTGTACTGAGTATTATGGAACACAGGCATTTGTTATTAACACCGATATTGTGAAGAATCCTCCGACTTCGTTCAAGGACTTGCTTAATGGCAACTATAAGAACCAAGTTGGCATTGATGGCGATCCGCGTCAGGCTAATGATGCCTTCATCGCGGTCTACACGGCAGCACTCGCCCAAAGTGGCAACACTGACGATATTCAGCCAGGTATCGACTTTTTTAAGCAGTTGAAGCAAAAAGGAAACTTTACCTCTGCTCGTTCCAGTCTCGCCAATATGACCAAAGGTGAGGTTGCCATTGGTATCATGTGGGACTATCTCGGTCTCGGTTTCCGCGACAGTCTCAACGGCAAGCCGAACCTTAAAGTTCTTATTCCTTCTGACGCTACGATTGCTGGCCCGTATGTCTCTATTGTGAACAAGACTGCGCCTCATCCATATGCAGCGCGGCTTTGGATGGAGTATATTTTCTCTGATGAGGGTCAACTGTTTTACTTGAAGGGCTACGCGCATCCAGCACGCTATCAGAAACTTGTAGATACTAACAAGATTCCTGCTGATCTAGCAGCGAAGTTACCATCAGCAGATCAGTACAAGAACGTCAAATTTATCACCGATGTTAACAAGCTCACAAAGGCATCGGACACCATAACACAGAATTGGCCTTCGGTTATAGGTCAGTAGTTCAAACACGGTAGTTCATTCGTGATATGATGGTTGAAAACGTATGTATGTTCTCAGCCATCATATCACGAATGAGCAAAAAAATACATAATATTTTATGTAGGAGGTAGTGGAACATGCAAATATCCACACCAGGTGAAGCTTCGACGACAAGCGTTCAGTCAAAAACTGTTACGAGGGCTAGACGCGGATTTCGCCTAAGTTACACAATCACCAGTTGGTTAGGATTGCTTCCATTCTTACTTTTTTGTCTCCTGTTCGAGCTACTACCAGCCGTTATCATCATCCAAGACAGTTTCGTAAGTAGCGATACAGGAGCGTTTACATTCAACAATTATCAACGGATGCTTTCAAGTATTACATATCTTCATGCATTTCAAAACAGTATTTCCCTTTCGCTTGTCACCGCACTTGTTGGTGCTCTATTTGGCTTTTTCGCGGCGTACGGTGTGTATAATTCGCGTGCAAACTGGCTAAGAAACCTATTAGTCGGATTTTCGAGTATTGCGGCCAACTTTGCTGGTGTGCCGCTCGCGTTTGCCTTTGTATCTACACTTGGTGTAACTGGCTTTGTTACCGTTCTTATACAAAACTTGTTTCACATTAGTATCTACGATGCAGGTTTTAGCCTCTATAGTTTTGGGGGGCTTGCACTTGTATACGTTTATTTCCAGTTGCCACTCATGGTCCTCTTGACAGTTCCTGCCCTTAGTGCGCTCAAACCCGAATGGCGCGAAGCAGCCACGAATCTTGGAGCATCGAATGCCGCCTATTGGAGGCGTATAGCCCTTCCTGTGCTCATGCCCTCACTCATTGCAGCTACAATGTTGCTTTTCGCCAATTCTCTTGGTGCCTTTGCAACTGCCTACGCATTAGCGCAAGGAAATATTAATCTTCTCACTATTCAAATAGCCTTTGCGGTCAATGGCAATGTTAGTATCGATCCTGGAATAGGAAATGCACTTGCCGTTGGTATGGTTACGGTCTTGCTCATCGCGGTTACGCTCTACACAGTAATGCTGCGTCGTGTTAGTGTTTGGCAAGCGAGGTAATAACATGAGGATACAAAGGAAACAAACAACACGTCTTGCCTTCCACTGGGACACACTTTTTCTGGTGCTATTCGTACTGTACCTTGTTGTTCCATTGGGCGCGACATTGGTCTTTGGTCTTTCTGGTAGTAGCGGTGTAAATTTTCACACATATCAGCAGATATTTAGTGACAAAGACTTTTCCTCAACACTACTAATTTCGCTAGAACTAGCACTAGCTTCAACAGTGCTTGCAGTCGTATTAGTAACTCCAACCGTGTATTGGATGCAATTACGTCTTCCACAGGCTCGTCCATTGCTAGAATTTCTTTCGCTCGTTCCCTTTGCAGTTCCTGCTATTCTGCTTGCATTGGGACTTTCAGAGGTCTACAGTAGTTCAAATATCTTCATCAACGTTCTCTCACTTGGCCTCGTACCTCTACTTAGTAGCGAGCCATTCAATGTTGTAAACACGCCTCAGCTATTAGTATGTGCGTATGTAGTTGTCTCGTTGCCATTCGTCTATCGTCCTATAGATAACAGTCTACGTGCAATCAATACACGGGTGCTTACTGAAGCATCTTACAGTTTAGGGGGTGGATGGTGGCGCACATTTCTGACAATTGTGCTTCCCAATATTCTACCAGGAGTGGTAAGCGCAGCACTCTTGACCTTCTCAACTGCGATGGGTGAGTTTACTCTTGCGTCATTATTTGGTCTCTACACCTTCCCGATCTATCTCAATCAAATAGGTCAAAGCGATGCTCGTAAAGCTGCATCGCTTGCAATTCTTAGCTTTCTCTTCACACTCGTCTGTGTCCTTACACTTCTCCTTTTCGTTGGGCGCAGAGTTGGTGGCAGACAACAAAATGTTCAAATCGCAGCCGCGAAATAGGGAAGAAGGTAACAACTATGGCTTTTCTTGAATTGGAAGGCATCGCAAAATACTTTGGCTCTACCGCCGCCGTAGAGCATATCAACCTTTCTATCAATCAGGGCGAGTTTCTAACATTGCTTGGTCCAAGTGG
>CAXUHF010000028.1:5766-21483 GCA_964250765.1 uncultured Ktedonobacteraceae bacterium
GCGAGATGGGTCCACGCTATCCACATCAGCTTTCAGGTGGACAGCAGCAGCGCGTTGCTATCGCACGTGCGCTCGCCGTTGAACCAAAGGTATTACTGCTCGATGAGCCACTTTCAGCACTCGATGCCAAAGTACGCGTCTCGCTGCGTAACGAGATTCGCCGTATTCAGCAGCAACTCAAGATGACCGCAATCTACGTCACGCACGATCAAGAAGAGGCACTAGCGATCTCTGACCGTATCGCGGTAATGGCAAAAGGCAAGATTGAGCAACTCGATCAGCCAGAGGAAATTTATAGTAACCCAAATAGCGTTTTTGCCGCGACCTTCGTTGGAAATAGCAATCAATTCAATGGCGTTGTTGAGTCTGCATCAGAAGGTATATGTAAGGTAGGGGAGTACACAATCTCTACCTCACGTCTCGGACATCTGCATAACGGGGCGCGTGTACTCATTATTGTGCGTCCAGAAGAGGTTTCCCTACTGCCAGCGACCGATACAGGTAAGCGTATAGGAACAGTCCCCAGCGCGAATGGAACGAAGGGCAAAGATAATCTCATCGCTGGCGTAATCGAACTCCGCACTTTCCTGGGACCATTCACCCGCTTCCATGTGCTTACTCATGACAATACCACGCTCACCGCAGATATGCCTAACCATCTATCGAAGAGTTTTGAAGTGGGACAAAAAGTTTTGCTTTCATTCGCACCCGATGATTGTCAGGTCTTGCCAATCGACTCACGTGACTCCGAGTTGAGGGAGATTGTCGAAGCCGAGAAGGTGTAAATATACCGTTTTACCATATGTAATAGGGACCGATTTATCACGTCCTCGTCAATACTCGAAATGCTAGAAGGACGTGATAAATTAGTCCCTACAGTTTTTTCGCTGTTTCATACGCCCGTTGGGCTTCTTCTTGCCTCCCTAATTTCATCAGCACATCGCCTTTGTTTTTATAAAAGGCGGTGGTCTGAGGTTGAAGCTGAATAGCTCGGTTATAGGCTGTTAGTGCCTCATCATAGCGTTTGAGGTCGGCAAGGGCATTGCCACGTCCATTATGAGCCGAGGCGGTTTTAGGATTCAGAGTCAACGCCTCGTCAAAAGATGCTAGCGACTCTTCGTAGCGTCTCAGATCAGAAAGCACACTTCCTTTTCCCTCGTATGCAGTTTCTAGTTTCGCGTTGAGTTTGATAGCTCGTTCAAAATATGGAAGTGCTTCCTCTGGTTGGCGTAGATGCCAGAGTGCCTTTGCCTTGCCTTCATACGTGGAGGCTGTCGTCGCGTTAAGTTCAATGGCTCGATTATAATCTACAAGTGCCTCGGAATAACGATGCAATGCATAGAGCGTATCTCCACGAAACTCATACACTTGAGCTATATTGGCGTCACATTGTAGGGCCTGCTCAAAAAATGGGAGAGCCTCTGAATAGCGACTCAAGCGATACAGAGTACGTCCCGTCCCATTGTAGGCGGAGGGATTGTTTGAAGCAAGCTCTATTGAACGTTTGTGAGCCACCAATGCCTCTTCGTGACGCTGTAGTTGTCGCAGTGCCCAACCTATACCATCATAGGCTTGCGCACAGGTAGGATCACGACGTGCAGCTTCTTTGTAAGCAGCAAGTGACTCGGTAAAACGTCTCATGTAGTACAGCACGTTGCCCTTGCTTAAAAAAGCATCGGTTAGTGTTGGATCAATTGCAAGTGCTTGTTCCTGACATAGTAATGCCTCATCCAAGCGTCTCAAGGAATAGAGTACATTGCCCTTGCCAAAGTGCGCCTGCGCGAATTGTCGGTCCAGTTCAATTGCTTGCTCGTACGACGCCAACGCTTCAGCATAGCGTTCCATCATATATAGTACACTACCACGTCCCTCATATGCATCTGCATACATGGAGTCAAGCCGCAACGCACGGTCAAACGCATTCAGTGCTTCCAGGTAGCTTCCAGTATTAAACAGAGTATTGCCATTATCAACCCATTCCTGCTTTGTCTTATGGCTCTTCAAAGCTGATGTATGCGGCGTCAGCAGATCACTCACGAACGATGCAACATCGTGATAGCGGTCTTCGCGCTTTTTCGCTAGTGCGGTTAGAATTGCCCGCTCGATATGTTCGGGGACAGCAGGGTTGATTTCTCTAAGTGGACGGGGTTGCTCGTTCTGATGTTTGTTCCATAACGCGATTGGATGTCCTGCGTTGAAAGGTGGATGACCTGTAAATAGCTCGTAGGCGATACAGGCTAAGGCGTACTGATCGCTACGCCTACTGGCGAAGCCCTCGAATTGCTCTGGCGGCATATAATGTGGAGAACCTATGACATTGACATACTTGGTCTTCTGCGTCTCTAAAAAGACTGCGATACCAAAGTCAGCGATGAGTGCCTCATTTTTCGCATTGAATAAAATGTTTTCCGGCTTAAGGTCACGATGTACAATTAATTGTTCATGCACATAATACAGTGCTTGCCCAACCTGAGTAAGAATGTTCAAAGCCTCTTGCTGTGGCAAGGGATGAGGCAGGTAGTGCTGAATGCGTTTGCGCAATGAACCATTTGGTGCAAATTCTGCAATGAAGTATGGATAGCCCTCATCTATGCCGAGATCATAGATTGACAGAATATTTGGATGCTTCGATATTTCTAGCAGGCGTGCCTCTTGCAGAAAGTTCTCGCGCTCCTGCTGTGAGCCGAGGTAACTGAGATGCATCACCTTAATGGCAACGACACGGTTGGGCAGGTAGATATGCGTGGCACGATAGATACGTCCAAACGAGCCACTATCAAACAGGTCCATGATGCGGTAGTTGCCAATTTGTTTTCCGACGTAGCTGTCTTCTGTCATTACATGTGGTCCTTGCTCTTATGTAATTGTTGTACGAAAGATGTACAATAAAAGTGATTCGATACAGGTATTGTCTGAGGTACACCCAAGCGTTTCTACATACTAAGACGGTACAGAAGGATAAAAATAAAGGACGTACTTTTGTATGTATGAAGAGGGTATTTCTCAATGCCAAATTATTATAGCATATAGCAGTGTTTACGTTTTTGCCTTACTGTTCGCAAACTTCCGTGCACGAGTAGGGGCTTTAATTCATTACGCCCTTCGCCCCAATTGTCGATGGACGAAGAGCGTAATGAATTAAAGCCCCTATAGCATATCCTATTTAATTTGTTAAACTATGTTTTGTGTCCATCCCATTCATGAAGTCAACTACGCCTTCATCAGCCTTCTCAAGACCGTTGGCAGAATGCCGCCGTTCACGTAGTAGGTTACATCAATGGGGCTATCCAAGCGCGCAACCGTTGAGAAGGTAAAGGTCGAACCGTCTTCACGCGTGGCTTTGACGATCACTTCCTGGCGTGGCTTCAAGCCTTGCTCGATGCCTTCGATATCGTAGGTCTCGTGTCCTGTAAGACCAAGTGACTCCTTGCTCTCACCCTGCTGAAACTGCAAGGGCAAGATGCCCATACCAACAAGGTTGCTACGGTGAATGCGCTCGAAGCTTTCAGCAATAGCGGCACGTATGCCTAACAGCAACGGACCCTTCGCCGCCCAGTCACGGGAGCTACCGGAACCGTATTCCTTGCCCGCGATCACAATCAAGGGCACACCATCTTGCTGGTAGCGCACCGACGCATCATAAATGGTCGTTTGCTCACCATCAGGGAGGTGTACGGTATAGTAGCCTTCCTTGTCGGTCAGCTTGTTGTGTAAGCGAATGTTACCGAACGTGCCGCGTACCATAACCTCATGGTTGCCACGACGCGCTCCATAAGTATTGAAGTCGCGCTTCTGCACACCCTTCTCAAGCAGGTATTTTCCGGCAGGACTGGTTGGCGAGAAGTTGCCAGCAGGTGAGATGTGATCGGTTGTGATCGAGTCATCAACCATGACAAGCACTCGCGCGCTATGAATGTCTTTCACAGGCTCGATAGTATCAGAAATGTCGTGGAAGAATGGTGGCTCCTGCACATAGGTCGAATTAATATCCCACTCGAACAACGCGCCCGTTGAGTTCGAGAGCGCTTGCCAATGCTCATCTCCGTCAAAGACATGCCCATAGTTTTCCTTAAACATCTCTGCTGAAAGCGAATGGGCAACCACATCACGCACCTCTTCCTGTGAGGGCCAGAGGTCTTTCAAGTAGACGCTATCGCCGTTAATGTCGGTACCAACTGACTCCTTCGTCAGGTCGATATCGACAGTCCCAGCGAGAGCGTAAGCTACGACAAGCGGAGGTGATGCCAGGAAGCTTGCACGTACCTGTGGATGAATACGTCCCTCGAAGTTTCTATTACCACTCAGCACGGCTGCGACGACAAGATCGTTATCCTGCACAGCCTCTGCGACTGGCTCTGACAAAGGACCGCTATTACCGATGCAAGTTGTACAACCATAGCCAACAAGGTGGAAGCGTAGTGCCTCAAGGTAAGAGAGCAGTTCAGCGTTCTTGAGATAGTCAACAACGGCGCGTGAGCCAGGGGCAAGACTGGTCTTGACGGTGGGCTTGACCGAAAGACCGCGCTCGACAGCATGTTTTGCCACAAGGCCAGCCGCCACCATTACAGAAGGATTCGATGTGTTGGTACAGCTTGTAATCGCGGCAATAGCAACAGACCCGTCTGTCATGTGCGACTGTGAGTCGCCCATCTGGACCAATACCTCTTTGCCGTGTCCATTACGTCCATTCGTACTGTTCCCGTTGCCATTGCTTTGTGCATTGACAAGTTTTTTCTCGGCATCTTCTCTTTGCACTACAGGATCAGTTTGGCCTTGTATATCGCCCTCTCCTAAGTAGCGATTAACATCCTCTTCAGATGTTATCTCGTCTTTCGCCTCTTTAAAACGATCCGAGTAGGCAGCCCGGAAGGCTTGGCTCATGTTTTGCATTGGCACGCGGTCCTGTGGGCGTCGTGGCCCTGCAAGACTTGGCTCAATCGTGGCGAGGTCAAGTTCGAGCAGATCATCGAATTGTGGCTCCGTCGAGTCATCAGTACGGAACAGACCTTGTGCCTTTGTATAATGCTCGACAAGTTCGACAAGTTCCGCGTCGCGGCCCGTGTCACGCAGATAGCGTAGCGTCTCGGCATCAACAGGGAAGAGTGTCGCGGTAGCACCAAATTCCGGTGACATGTTGGCAATGGTTGCACGGTCCGCGAGTGGCAAGCGACTCAGACCTGGGCCTGTGAACTCGACGAATTTGCCGACAACGCCACGTTTGCGCAGTATCTGCGTCACGGTCAACACAAGGTCTGTTGCAGTTGAACCTTCCGGTAAGGCTCCTGTTAAACGCACGCCAATCACTTCTGGTGTGAGTAGATAAAGAGGTTGTCCGAGCAACACAGCCTCAGCCTCGATACCACCAACGCCCCAACCGAGGACGCCCAAACCGTTAATCATAGTTGTATGTGAGTCGGTACCAACGAGTGTGTCAGGATAGGCAACTGTCTCACCGTTTTCATCCTTCGTCAGAATGACATGTGCGAGATATTCGAGATTGACTTGGTGCACAATACCTGTGCCAGGAGGGACAACACGAAAATTATTGAATGCTTGCTGTGCCCAACGTAACAATGCATAGCGTTCACTGTTGCGTTCATATTCACGATCAACATTGCGCTCGAACGATAATGTTGAACCAAACGAGTCAACCTGCACAGAGTGATCGATGACGAGATCGGCAGGAACAAGTGGGTTGATTTTTTGTGGGTCTCCACCGATACGAGCTACGGCTGAACGCATAGCGGCAAGGTCCGCCACGGCTGGCACACCTGTGAAGTCTTGCAACAGGACACGCCCCGCCATAAATGGGTACTCTGCCTCAGAGGTCGAGGCGTGTCCAGGTGTCCAACGTGCTAATGAAAGCACATCTTCCTCTGAGACCAGTTCATTCCCAACGTTGCGTAGCAGGTTTTCTAGCACAATTCTGATGGTGAAAGGCAAGCGGTCAAGGTTCTCAATACCTTTTTCGGCGAGTGCCGCTAGTTTGTAGTAGGTTATTTTGCCATAGGCACCCTCAAGTGTCGAGCGTGCGCCAAATACGTCGTTGTACGTCATAATGTGTAGATCCTTTAAAATGAAGTTGTAGAGAATAGGGAATTCAGAGGAATATGTTTTCCTTATGCTCCAAAACGCGTTGTTCTTTCCTCTATTATATAACAAACGTAGAGGTGCGATGTGCTGAATGTGTTAATATAGACTTTGCATATCACGCATAAAGTCGCTATAGTTGCAAAGAAATCTTTGTACTAAAGAGGTTATACCAGATAGTACGCTATTCGTGAGCGATGATAGCAATGGTGTAATTTATCACATTTGGTATCAATCGTAGAATAGGTACTTTGCATATTGACAAAGTAACACTATTTTCGTTAGAGTAGAGGCACCAAAAGCCTGAACAATGTAAAGCAAAGAATGTGCAGGATAGGGAAGAGGAAAGGCATCATGGGGCAATGTTTAAATAAAGAAGAGTGTGGCATTCAGAACCGTGATAAGGCACGGTTCTGTGCTCGTTGTGGTATTCCTTTACAAGGCGCATTTCTACTCGGTCGTTATGAGATACTTGCGCTCACAAGCAAAGATCGCAGTATTGTCACGCTCCAAGCAACTGATCGTCACAATGGTCAGCATGTCACCGTACGTGCCCTTGTGCCGCGCGAAACACATGCAGAAGAACGCGAAAGTTTTCTACAGGATGCAGAATTAGCCACCTCGTTCTCTGCAAATATCCATGACTCTAACAGTATTCGCGTCATTGACTATGGGCAGGATGGACCGGTTGCCTTTCTCGTCAAGTCAGAGCAGATGCCAATAGAAGACATAGCTACCTCTGCACGTCCGCATATCGTTGCGCGTGTAGGGGGCAATGTGTTTCAGCAACGCGTTCCAGCAAAAGTGACTCCCCTTCCTGAAATTCACCCTGATATGCTAGAAGATGAAGATGGGCTTACACAACTACGTATGGTTATTCCACCTGTTCAAAAGGAGCATGACACAACCATAAAAACACAATACTCCTCACAGCAACGAGACCATGATTGGTTAGAGGAGGGCAACCATGCCTATGCTCTAGGACAGTATGAGGATGCACGTACCGCTTATGAACAAGCGACTGCCACTGATGCAACATCAGTTGACGCATGGAGTGGCAAAGCAATAGTACTTTTCCACCTGGGACATGCTGAAGCATCGCTTGCGGCCTATGACCACGCGCTATCGTTGCAGCCACAAAATCCTGAATTATGGACAGCGCGCGCGAGCGTCTTACATGAATTACGCCGCTTTGACGAAGAAATGTATTGTTACGAGCAGGCACTTACATATGACGCGAATTATGTTTATGCATGGAGTGGACGAGGTATGGCACTCGCGGAACAAGGTCATTCGGAAGAAGCTCTTTTGGCCTTTGACCGCGCACTTCTACTCGATCCGCAGCAAAGCGTCGTCTGGCAAGCAATGAGCGACACTCTCTACACACTCCAACGCTATGATGATGCCCTAATCGCGGTTGACCATGCGCTAGAACTCAATCCGAATGGCGCGTCCTTATGGGACACAAAAGGCAACATCCTACGTCGTATGAAGAAGCCAGAGCAGGCATTACCTATGCATGAACGTGCTACTCTACTCGATCCCGGCAATGCAACAGTATGGTTTGACCGAGCAAATGACTTGCGTGATTTACGACGCTTCTCCGAAGCACTATCAATATATGACCAAGCACTCAACCTTGATTCAACACTGGCGGGGGCGTGGTATAATCGTGGAAACGTTCTTGCCGCACTACGCATGTACGAAGATGCCCTAGAATCGTATGACCAAGCACTAAAATATGACGATGGTTTGATTTCTGCATGGTATAATAAAGGAAGCTTATTACACGAACTCAAACGCCACGAAGCCGCACTTTTCGCTTTTGACCGCGCACTTAGCGTTGATGTACACTATATAGCAGCATGGAATAATAAAGGTTTGTCCCTCTTCGCTCTTGGGAGAATGGATGAGGCATTGGCGGCGTTAGACCAAGCAACATCGTTTGCACCAGAAGAACCTGATGCTTGGTACAATAAGGCGGTTGTTCTTGAGAAGTTGGGAAGAAAACAAGAGGCACAAACGTGTCAGGAGTGGGCACATTCATTAGAACAACAAATGAGACCTATTGGAGCATAAACAAACACATTTTCTGAACTATTTTCTCTATCGAAATTTCTATGTATTAAGAAGGGATTAGACCCTATGACTCGGAGGAGGGAATGCGACGCTGCGCCGATCTTGTAGACTGTGGATATGACAATCGGGACAGCGATCTGTTTTGTAGAGCATGTGCATTGCCGCTATTGGATACCTCTCTAGCAGGACGGTATCTTGTCGAAGCGTTGTTAAGTAAGGGCGGATACGCGGCAGTTTTTCGTGGAATAGACCAGAATCTTTCGCGCCACATTGCTATTAAGGTGCTGTTACCAAGTAAGACTACATCAAACGAACGAGACCATTTCTTACGAGAGGCCAGAATTGCTGCTGCGTTGGATCACCCCAATATAGCACCTATTCTGGACTACGGCAAGGATGGTCTTAATGTGCATGGCAGAGATGGTGTTGTCTTTCTCGTGATGCCGCTTTACACTGCCGGTTCACTACGCACGCGGCTAGCACAAGTCAAGGGACCGATGCCAGCCACAGAAACTGTACAAAACTTTCATCAACTGGCTCAAGCACTACATTATGCACATACACGGCAACGTCCTGTGATTCACCGTGATATCAAGCCTGAAAATATTTTGCTGCACCAGGAAGACCATCGACTCGTTATCACAGACTTCGGTATCGCTCGTTCCTTAGAGCCTGGCGCACGTGTTGGTAAAACGGTAACGGTGCGTGGCACTATCGGCTATATGGCACCAGAGCAGACCGCAGGCGTTGTTGACCCGCGTAGCGATCAGTACGGCTGTGCGATTGTTCTTTACGAAATGCTCACCGGCTATCATCCTCTTGACCCAACTGGTGGCAATATTCCTGCGGTCTCAACACTGAATGCCGAACTGCCAACCGCTCTCGATGCTGTGTTACAACGAGCACTCGCATCACGACCAGAAGATCGCTATGCTGATATGCTAGAGTTTATGTACGCCTTTGATGTGGCATGTCGTCCAGCAGCTACTGCGAAGATACGTATTCCAACGCAGAACACATCTCCCGAACCTCGTGCACCGCAAGTAGTACGCGGAGCAACCAGTTCTTCACTCCCTATAGCACCTAATGGAACAGGCAAAAGCCCTGCGGGTAATGGCAATTATGTGTCACGTTCTGTACCAAATACTGGCAATGTACGCGATAGGTGTCGTGAGGGTGACCAATATCTCAAACAGCAACACTATTCGCAAGCACTACAAGCTTATGAAGAGGCACTACGTATTGACCCACGCAACTTTTATGCTTGGAACGGCAAGGGAACGGCTCTTTATAATCAAGGAAATTATCGTAAGGCACTTGAGGCATATCAACGCGCAACTGAAATTGACTCAAATAATGCTGTCGTGTGGGTGAGCGCGGGCCTGGTTCTCAACCGCTTGCAACGCTATCAACAGGCGTTAGTCCATTTTGAACGCGCATTACACATAGACAAAGCCTATGTCGCGGCATGGAATGGCAAGGCCGACGCGCAACTTGACATGAACTTGCCATCCGAAGCACTTTCGTCCTATGAGCAAGCGTTGACTATCGACCCCAAAAGTTTTCAAGCATGGAATGGCTTAGGCAATGCTCGCTCCTGTCTACGTGACTTTAATGGTGCTGTTGATGCCTACACACGCGCCTTGCTTGTCAATCCACGCAGCGCAGTAGCATGGTGTAACAAGGCCGAGGCCCTTATCCGTCTTGGTCACAATCGTGCCGCCCTCGATGCGCTCAATGAGGCAACCGAAATGGACAAGAGTTATGCACGTGCGTGGACACTCAAGGCTGATGTCTACGAAGCCCTGGGTAATCCACAAGAGGCGCAAAAGGCCAGACGACGCGTGAGGCCGTGGGGCTTATTGAGCTAATAAAAAATGTTGCTGGCATTCATGCATGAATGCCAGCAACATTTTTTATTAGCTTGCAATACCTCGTCTCATCGACAAGACTCCTAAGCCTAGTGCGGCTAATGCGCATAACCCTAATACCAGCATATCACGTCCGAAGAGATCGGATGAGCTATAGAACACAGCCTGCTCTAGCGCATGAATACCATAGGTTAGAGGAATGTACGCCGCGATATTTTGCAGCACTAGCGGTTCAAACGCAATCACACCGATTCCACCTGCCAGGAAAAACAGGTAGATGGCAATGTTGATTGAAATGGCGATGACTGGCTGTGATTTATGCAATGCCGCCCCTAACGCAACTCCTAAACCTGTACTGAATAGCGCAATCATCGCAAGAATGACGAGACTGGTCAGCCAATAAATGCCTACTGGTCGTGTCCAATCCAACGCCGCTCCCAACAGAAGTACCAATAAACCAAGCAGGAATGTGGTTACAAAGCCTGCTAGGACCTTGCCCACAATGATTGAAGCATATGATATTGGTGAAAGTAACATCTCCTTCACCGTGCGTGTTTCCCACTCACGAGCTGTTGCGATACTACTGGTGACGAGACCTGAGAGCATCAAGAGCAGGACAATGGTTGGTAACACCGCATACTGGAACAATTGCACATCACGCGAGCGCAGGTCCTGTTCATGCACCGTGACCTTGATAGGACTTGTCCCCCCCTGCGCTTGATAAAATTGGGTAATCGCATCTGGTACAGAACGACGAACATCGTTGGTAAAATCAAGATTCAGGTTGTTTACACGCACATCTACCGGCGATGGATCGTGTGCCTCAACGCGCTGTGTAAAATCGCTTGGTATCGTAATAATTGCGATGACCTGAATATTTTTATACAGAGTTGCAGCCTGTGCTGGTGTCGCATCCGTGACACGGAAGACATCTGCATTATGGAAAATTTGCTGCATCTGCTGCCCTTTTGCACCAGTATCCAGTGTGACAAGTGCGACAGGACTACGCCCAACGGCAACCGCACCAAGGGCTTGAACGAAGAGAAAGGCAATAGGAGGAATAACCGTTGCCGCGATATTGCGTCGATTACTGAGCCAGACCCACAAGTCTTTTCTTGTAATGGCCCAGACGGTACGTAAGAATGCCAACATGATATAACAATACTCCTTTTATAAAGAACACCCTTACGACGTTAACTTGCTACTGTGCTGCGTCTTAACACAAGTGCTGACAATAAAATTAAGCCAATAGCGAACCCTGCCAGAATGAGCGTGTTTACTGCCAGACCATACGTGTTCAAGTCAAATCCATGAAAAGCATGCTGTTGTAACACAATCGCATAGTAGACAGGAGTTATTTGTGCAACGACCTGGAGAATAGGCACGTTAAACGAAATGGGTCCAAACGCTCCGCTGATGAAAAACAGAGGTATCGCTACGCCAAATGCGAGTCCCGTGAACGCCTGCCGTTGCTTCAACAACGTGCCTAGCAACGTTCCCAGCGCGATGAAGATTGCCAGCGTGAGCAGCGTGAAACCGATCATTTCGCCCCAGTGTAGAGGACGTACACCAATGATGAATATGAGCACCACTAGCACAACAATAACGGACGCAAGACTCATCACAAGTGCACCGAGCATCTTGCCAGTCACAACAGCCCAGCGACTTGCAGGAGAGAGCAACAATTCTTTCATCGTTGCGTTTTCCCATTCACGTGCCGCCGAAGTACCGGATTGTAGCAAACCACCCACGACCAACGCAATCACCAGAATCGAGACCGTCAAATACGGAATATAGCCCGTGTCCTGCGTATACTGATCGGTTTCTTGTGGCACAACCGTGACGACATTCGGAAACGCTTTGGCATAGAACGATGTAATTGAGAGCGGTACGGCTCGTCGAATGTCATTTGTGAAGTCTGTATTGAGATTGTTGATATCGACATTCACTGTAACGGGCTGATTGTTCCGAATCTGTGTATCGAAGTTGGCGGGAACTGTCACCACCGCGACAATGCGCCCTGCTTGAATAAGGCTATGTGCTTCACTTGCATTGGCTTTTTGCAGAGAAAACGAGTGAGCACCTGCCATCGAGCGATAAAATTGTTGTGCATACGGGCCAGTATCGTTCATGACGACAGCCGTGGGTGCTTGTCCACCTGAAAGCACAAACAGACTAAACAAAACTAAAAAGTTGACGGGCAGAAACACACCCAGGATCACAAAAATGCGATCTGTGAGCGCAACTCGAATATCTTTCTTCATACAAGCCCAAATGACTCGTAGATTATAGCTAACGCGAGACATGCTGTTTTCCTCTTCTAATCGCGTAACGCGGTTCCTGTCAGACGCAAGAAAATTTCGTCAAGGTTGGGTTCGCGTATCGTAATATCGCGTATGTCGCCCTCTTGCGACACAATATTGATAATCTGCGGTACGATGTTGCTCGTCCCTTGTGTCGTGATCGTAAGGTGCGTGTTATCTTGCGTGACCTCTTTGATATCCTCCAAAGCGCGTATCTTGTCTACTGAGGTAATCCTGTGCGCGGTTTCTAGCTCAACTACACTTCCCCCGTAGGTTTGCTTGAGGTGCTCAGGAGTGTCAACCGCAATGAGTTTGCCGTGGTCGATAATCGCTAAACGATCACACAGGGCTTGCGCCTCTTCAAGATAGTTCGTGGTGATCAAAACAGTTTTGCCCTGACTCCGCAATTTCAGGATATAATCCCATATGACGCGTCTCGCCTGCACATCCACACCTAATGTAGGCTCATCAAGATACACTAATTTAGGATCGTGAAGCAGAGCACGTCCTAATGCAAGTCGCCGCTTCATACCACCAGAGAAGGTGCCAACACGCGAGTTTTTGCGATCCGCAAGCTGCACTAATTCAAGCATATCGTTGATACGCTGCTTTTTCTCACGACGCGGAATACCGAATAGGTCGGCGTGGAAATCCATGTTTGTCCAGGCCGACAGTTCTTCATATAACGCCGTCTCTTGTGGAACCGCACCCAGAATTTGTCGTACCTCGCGTGCATTGTGGCGTACGTCATACCCAAGTACCTTGACTGTGCCACTTGTCGGGACCGTTAAACCACTGATCATGTTGATGGTCGTTGTCTTGCCAGACCCGTTTGGTCCCAACAATCCGAATACCTCGCCCTGTTGGACCGTTAATGTGAGATGATCGACAGCATGGAAGTCGCCAAATGTCTTCGAGAGGTCTTGTATCTCAATCGCGGGGATAGCACTTGTAGAAGCACTTTGTGTCTCCGGTACTGTAAGTATATCTGAGCGTTCGCTACTCATGTCTTGCGTCCTTTACTGAATAGGTGTACAGCTTTAGTCAAAGTTCAAATGCCCTGGCAGGAGTCTAAAGCGGTCTCCTGTTCCTTCAGCAACATCGGTAAGATTGACAATGATGCGCTGTAGGTTTGCTAGAAATGTACTTCGTTCGGCTTCTGAGAAGCCTTGAAGCATGCCCTGATTAAACGCTTCTACAGCAGGATTAAGAGTGTGCAGTATATTCTTACCTTCAGCAGTAAGATAGACTTTGACCACACGTCGATCTTCGCGGTCATGTTGGCGTTCAACCAGCTCATTTTGCTCAAGCCGCTTGATGATACCCGTCACTGTAGGTGCATCAATGCCACGCATCTGGCTAATAGTCCCAACAGTTATAGCATCACTTGCATGCAGTAAAGCCATGACGCCCCATTGTGGCGGCGTTACCACATACGATTTTCCTTGCTCAACACACGTCGCTCGCAACACATCAGCAAGCGCATATGCTACACAACGCTGGGCGTAAAAGAGCCAGTAACCGAAATTATCATCTAAATTGACGTTCATTTACTTTGCTCACTAATATTTAGCATACTATTATTTTGCGTGCTAATTAATATATACATCAACAGAGAGTGAGATGTCAAGAGAAATTATTCTGAAAACGATCACTTTCACGGTTTATTCTCCTGATTATTCTGTTACATCATATAATTTGATCCCTACGAAGATACATTTCCTTCCATTCGCGGGAATAAGACACCCTCATGTACAACCTTCGTCAAGACAACACTACCCCATGTCCCACTATCAACCCATGACCCTTCACTCATGTTGCTTAGGCCGAGTTGTGCAAGAATACGATTACTCGATGTAGGAATATAGGGAGCAAGCAAGATCGCTATAATTCTTGTTGCCTCAGCAGCACTATATAGGACGGTATCAAGTCGCTCCTGTTGCTCCGCTTGACGTGCCAATTTCCACGGCTCGCATTGCTCAATATATTGATTAGCACGTCGCACGAGATTCCAGGTGGTGTTGAGCGCACTTCCTATATCCCACGCTTCCAGCGCAGTTACTGCCGCTTGCCGTGTCTCACTTGCTACGCGCCATAAATCTTCTTCCAAAGCACTATTGTTTTTTGTAGTTGGAATGATGTCACTGCGATAGCGTTGTATCATCGAGACGACACGATTCAGCAGATTGCCGAGATCGTTGCCGAGTTCATCGTTATAAGCATGCAGTAACGCACTACGCGAAAAGTCGCCATCAGAGGCGAACGAGAGATTGCGCAACAGTGCATAGCGGACCGCATCGGTTCCAAACTCATTTACAAGGGCCACAGGATCAATCGTATTGCCAGCAGTCTTTGAGATGCGTTGTCCTTCCAGCGTGATAAAGCCATGTACCGCAACCTGTTTAGGAAGTGGCAAATCGGCAGATAGCAGCATCGCAGGCCAGTACAAGCAGTGAAAGCGCGTGATATCCTTGCCGACAACATGAGCATCGGCAGGCCAGTAATGCTCAAATTTCTGCATATCGTCAGGAAAGCCCACAGCGGTCAGGTAGTTGGTAAGTGCATCGAACCACACATAAATCACCTGTTCAGGATTTACTGGTACAGGAACACCCCAAATCCCAAGCTCGGAACGCACGATACGCGATACTGAAAAATCCCGTAACCCTTGCTTTAATAGGCCAACCACCTCGGCACGTCTACTTATGGGTACAATAAATTCTGGATGGGCTTCGATATAGGTCAATAAGCGTTGTGTATACTTCGAGAGTGCGAAAAAGTAGTTTTCCTCTTCGAGCCACTCAGGAATTATTGATGGATGATTTGGGCAACGTCCATCGACGAGTTCTTCACTGGTATAAAAGGTATTGTCGTTGGGGCAATACCAACCGGAATAGGTTGACGAATAGATGTCGCCCTTGTCCCATGCACGCTGAAACATCTCCTGTGAAGCGCGAAAATGTCGCGCTTCGGTGGTACGCATCCAATAATCATAGGAGATATCGAGTTTCGACCATGCCAGTCGAAACGCCTCATCCATCTGTTTCACCCACGATTGTGGGTCTGTATCGTGCGTCCGCGCGGCTCGTACCACGTGCTGGCTGTTCTCGTCGAGACCAATGCTAAAGTAAGTGTCGTGTCCCTGCAAACGATGATAACGTGCAATCACGTCGGCGGCGACTTTCTCTAGCGCATGCCCGATATGTGGTGGTGCATTAGGATAGTCGATAGCGGTTGTGATGTAGTATTTTTGTCGTTGGCTTGCTTCTTGTTGAATTGTCATACTTATACCTCTTGTACTTGAGTGAAGGGACATAAAAAACGAGGGGCGCAGGTGTGTTACCCGGGCCCCCCCGGAAAATATTATATTAATT
>CAXUHF010000028.1:21493-40858 GCA_964250765.1 uncultured Ktedonobacteraceae bacterium
TATTTTTAATATTTAAACTTTTTTTTTTTGTTTAATGTCAAAAAAAAACGGGGGGGGCCTGGTGTGTCACCTGCGCCCCTCGTAAATTCTGTAGATACTGTTGCTTATAAAAGCATTGTTTGGGAAGAGAAAGCGGACGGCGACACGTTACTGCATGACATATGACGCATCATAGACATGTAGGCAAAAGAGGCAAGCATGATAGTACTGGAAGAAACATGCTCTTGTTGCAAGTGTATCGTTATCCTTCGAAAGTGTATCTGTGTTTCTACGCTCAAGTATACGTGGAGAGGTTGTTATTTGTCAAGTTAATATTTTTCACATTTTCTTGCATATTCTGATATACTTCTTTTTAAAGACCAATGAACGAGTTTATTACAAAGGAGGTCTTTCATGAAAATTAAAATTCGTAACCTTGGAGTTATCAAGACAGCAACTATTGATCTTAAACCTTTGACAATTTTTGTTGGACCTAATAATCAGGGGAAAACGTGGTTAGCATATACTTTAGCAGGGATTTTTGGATCTTTCGGTTATAAAGAGTATACGAATATAGATACAGAGGCAGTTTTAGCTTCTTATCCCCTCCTGCGCGACTCTGTTGAACATCTTTTGAAAAATGGTAATACTACTATTGACTTAATACAGTTTGCGAAAGAGTACGGGAAACTGTATTTCACGAATGTTGCACAACAAGCCAAATTTTGGTTGCCTCAGTTTATGAGTACCCAAAGGTCTTCTTTTGAAAATTTAGATATACTCATAGAAGAGTTAGAGGAAAAAGAGGCTGATTTTTACACCTATATACTGAACACAAATTTAGAGGTAAACGTACCAAATCGGGAAGCACCAGTTTTTAGCATCCGTAAAAGCCGTAAGGATGGCAAATTATATGCCTACACGTCTAAGGAAACTTCCTCGTCTGATGGATTGGCTGATGATATAGAGAATGAAGAAGAATCACCACCACTTGATATACTCAAAGACCTTTTTATTCGCTGGATTTTTCAGATAGTTCACAGAGCTATCTTTCGTGAAGTATATACCTTGCCAACTGAAAGAACCACCATTATAACCATTCCCTTTGGCAAGCAAACAACAAATAAAGCAGAGATTACGATTGATGAGGTATCTACGTCTTCTCAGGAACAGAAGCCAAATATAATGATCGAACCCGTAAACTCTTTTCTTAGAATGATTGCCCCTACATTTCTGGACTATAAAAGGGCAGCCGAAAGAAGAGAAAGAGAGATAAAAAATACTCCTAAACTTAAAGAGTACGTTCAATTAGCTCGGATTTTGGAGAAACAAATTTTAGGGGGTGAATTAAGCTTGCCTCAAACAGATGTACACATCATGGATGGAACTCTACAGGCGGACTTTGACCCACGTGAGATATTGTTCAAACCAAACAGAAAAATTGGGTTAGATATATCTATTTCCTCCTCTATGGTAAAGGAGCTTTCAACATTAGTTCTTTACTTACGATATATCGCAAAACCTGATCAACTACTTGTTATAGACGAACCCGAAATGAATCTGCATCCAGAAGCACAAGTAAAAATGATCGAGTTCATCGCAATGCTCGTTAACGCTGGCTTGAACATACTTATTACAACTCATAGTCCTTACATGCTGGATCATCTTACTAATCTTCTGAAAGCTGAGAAAGTTGAGCACAAAGAAAGTATCCGTGATGAGTTTTACTTGAAGCGGTCAGAGGCATTTATATCACAGGATAAAGTTTCCATTTATCTTTTCAATGAGGGTCAAGTAGTAAATGCTGTAGAAGAGGATGGAATCATACAGTTAAATACATTTGGTGATGTCTCTGATCGAATTTCAGAAATTTATTTTCAGTTGTAGTGATGAAGTAGGAGAAGCTTCATGGCTTCTAAATCAATGCAAGAGTTTCTCAATACATTGCTGAATGAGTGTATTGATGAAGGTACAAGTGCTCATGACTCAGGTTTTACAGTTAGTACAAACAAATACAAGGGCGAAGAAATTTTCTTTTACAAAATAGATAATCATAGTGGACGCGCAAAGCTCAACATGTTGGATGAGGGTGTGAAAATATGCGATTATCTCGTTTCTTATACAAAAGATGGCGAAATCAGAGAAGTAGTCTGCTTTATGGAATTGAAAGGCAAAAACATTGGTGCAGCAATAAAGCAAATTCTTGACACTTATGAACGCGTGATAGCCATCTCCAAACAAGCAATAGCTAGAGATCAACATAGTCGTATCAACTGGAAAGCTTGCATCTGTTTACATGGTTCTGCCCCTAAACGCAATCAACGCTTGGAAGATAAACTAGCTGAGAAGTTTGGTAAAGAAAATATACGTATTAGACGCGATGTAGGATTAGGAGATTTTCTACGAGGTAAGACAACATAAAAATACTATACCTTTTAATGCTGAAATTTTTGTATCCTTCCATTACCTATACGATTGATTTACTGATGCCAGTAAATTGATCCTCTTTAGTATTTCCTTTCTCCTAGTCACATTTTCTTTAGTTGCACAATGGCACGCTCCACTCGTTGTAGTCGGTTGAGACAGTGAAACTCAATCATCTCAATGTTGTTTTCACGTTGCACCTCGTTAAGCGGTTCATGCAGGATACTGTGCAACCAGGTAGCGAGATTTCTCAACTGTGCTCGGTATGCATAATATGCACACAAAGAGGTATTCCAGCGCACTGGCTCTTTAGAAACTGCACGATACCCAGCGTTAAAAGCTTGGAAATCATCACTATTATAACCTATATAGATAAATATATCTCGCTCTGGTGGTGCCATAACGGATGACTCCCAATCAATCAGCACAAGCTTTCCAGTATTTAATGGAATGATGTTGCCACCCCATGCGTCACCATGACAAACGACCAGTGAATTTGGTATTTGCAGTGCTTCCTCTTTATACGCATAACTACGCGTCAAAAATGCACGGATATATTCGCGCCAGGGAGAAACGATATTGTGTAGACGTTGTAGATACAGGGCGTCTTGTGAGGAAATGGCTTCAAGTACTGCAAGATCAGCAAGTAAACTCTTCTCAAACGAGACGATGAGATTGTCTGGTAGAGCCTTTTGTTGAAGTGTTACAGGAATTTGAACGTGATGTAGTGTTGCTAATGTTTCGCCGATGCGTTGCACTAATGTTGCCGACATTGGATAGGCGTCAGCAAGAGTTGTTCCCTCGATAAACGTGTATAGGGCAAAGAGCAAAGAGCCATAAGAGGCATTCAGCGTTTCTTCTCTGGTAATCTGAGGGATTGATGTAGCAATTTCAGTAGTAGGATGTTCACAGAGAAATCGTTGTAGTGGTAGCGAAAATTCCATACGGTCAGCAGTCCTACGACCACTAGCTGTCTGTCGATCAACTATCTTTAAGTAATAGTTACTATCTTCTGTTCCGATCCTATAGGAATATGCAGAGTCACCTATCGGAATGAAATGTATGGTGATTACATGAACATTCCAATGTTCCAGCAACATAGCACGAATAAGCTTGTCACCCTCAGGCAATGGTGTTTTCATAGTGCTATCTACTTTCTTCGCTTGTTGTTCGATGTCATGCTCTCATTATATCTCTACTTCAGTAGACACACCCATAGACATGATGAAATAAAATATGTAACTCCATTTGTTTTATTAGATAGACGAGAACATATGAAATAGTTTCTATAAACTCTAGTGTTTTTAGACAACATTCTAACGATCTAGCATGACATAACACTTTTGTTGCACTAGCCAAAAGGCATTGTGCATGCTATAATATGAGTACACAGAATGAAGAAAACCTTTGAGAAAAGTGGGCATTCACCCACTTTTCTGCATGCCTGGGACTTTTTTCGTCGCACCAGAAAAAATTAAACGTGTTTCAATACGGGCGTAGCGGGAGGACCATGTACTATGAGAAGCGAATTTCAAGCAGCTATTGCGCAGTTAATTGCCGAAAAGGGATTACCCCGCGAAGTGGTAATGGAGACGGTTGCCAACGCCTTATTAGCAGCATATCGCAAGAGTTTCATTGGCGGGGATAATATCCGCATTGAAGTCGATAAGAATGGTGAGGTTCATGTATGGGCCTCTAAGCGCGTTGTCGCACAGACTGAAAACCCAAATGACGAGGTTTCTCTTGCTGAGGCGCAGCGCATCATTCCTAATGCAGCTTTGGGACAGTTTATAGATGTCGATTCTTCATCCATCTTCAACCGCATTCCTACACAGACCGCGAAACAAGTTATTCTACAGCGCATTCGTGAGGCTGAGCATGAGCATCTCTACGACCAGATTAAGAATTGGATTGGTGAGATTCGCCTCGGCACACTAACACGCAAAGACCCAGGGCGTGGCTGGCTGCTTGACTTTGACCTTGATAAGGCAGATAAAGTAGAGGGCATTATGCCCATGACGGAAGAGGTTCCAAGCGAACGTTACCGCGTAGGGCAACGCATCCGTGTCATGGTCTACGATGTACGCCGTATTCCAGGCCGTATGCTGCAAATCCTGGTATCACGTACACACCGTGACCTTGTACGTCGTTTGTTTGAGTCCGAGGTTCCAGAAATCTATGAAGGAACCGTCGAGATCAAAGGAATCGCACGCGAACCCGGAAGTCGCTCAAAGGTCGCCGTTGTCGCGCGTCAAGAGGGATTGGACCCAATTGGCTCATGTGTAGGTGTGCGTGGGTCGCGTATCAATAACATTGTTCATGAGTTAAACGACGAGAAAATAGATATCATCCAGTGGAGTCCTGACCCTGCCGCCTTTGTGAGCTACGCGCTAAGTCCTGTAAAGCCATTGAAGGTGGACTTGCGCGAAGAGGACCACACAGCCCTTGTGACTGTACCAGAACGCCAGCTATCGCTTGCCATTGGCAAAGATGGACAGAACGCTCGCCTCGCCGCAAAGTTGACTGGTTGGCGTGTTGACGTAACCAAACCTGCCGAGGGTGAGGTATACGAAGAGCAACAGACCGATACAGGTATGCAAGAAGCCTTCGCCTCACCAGGACGCCGCGATCATGGAAGTCGCAACGAGCGCGGAGATAGAGGTCCACGTCGCTCAAGTCAGCGTGGAGGTGGACGTAACCGCCCATCCTACGATAACGACGGTGAGTAAACAGCCGAGTACGATGGAAGAGGGAGGAAGAATAAGCATGATGAAGACAGAAAACAAGGCACCCAATAAGCAGCAACCGAAACGTCCAAAACACATTCCACTGCGTACCTGTGTCGCGTGTAAGGAAACAAAATCGAAGCGCGAATTGTTACGTATAGTAAGAACACCAGATGGTCATGTTGTTATTGACGCGACTGGCAAAAAATCTGGTCGTGGAGCCTACCTCTGTGCTCGTCTTTCCTGTTGGGAAATTGCACTCAAAAAGAAACGGCTTGAGCAAGAATTCGAGATAGCAATTTCAGAAGAAGACCGGGCGGCACTCGATGCTTATGTCGCAACCTTGCCGAAAGACTAAATGGCACTACAGTTGCAAGGATACCCAGACTGTACTATACTAGATACTATCATTGTCACTCATTTACGCCCTGAAAAGCGTGAAAGCATTCATCATAAGAAATTTATGCGTCATTTTATCTCTACTCTTGAGAGAGACACAGCCCCTCGTCTACAGGACCAGGTAGCGATTGATTGCGGAGCATTAGCTATGAATATATAGTCCATAGCCACTACGCCGGAGAGCGCAGACGATACATACCTGAAACTGCACCAACGAGGTTCTGTCCCCTATTCCCTGTTTTTTACGCGAGGGATAGGCGACAGACCTTTTTTGTGGCTGTGAAGAGATTTCCGTTTTTGTCGCCATTCGTGGCGCATCACTCGATAGAAGGGGGTCTTTTCATGAAAGACACAAACGAATTACCAGAAGGGACAGAGCAGGCGAAGCAACCTAAACCAAGAACGTCCGCACGTCCAAAAACAGAAAGTGCCACGTCTGCAGGTCAGGATTCGAATGCGCGACCACCAGTACGGCGTCGAACGTCCCCTCCCGCAAACACAGCAGCAACGAGTGTTTCAGCAACACAGAACGGATCCAATATCACTACTCCTACACAAAACAATACAGAATTACCAGCACAAAATGGTGCTGAAACGTCCGTGCCTACTGCATCAGTCAATCCACCAGTCCAGCGTTCAGACTCAGCACCAACGCAACGAACTGAGGGTGGTCCTGCACAATCACGCCCTACCAACGCGCCACGTCAAAATTATACACAAGGGCAACGTCCTAACAACGTGCAAGGGCAACGCACAGAAGGTAGCCCACGCCCTCCATACCGCTTTGAAGGTGGACAGACGCAACCACGCCCGAACTTTACACCTGTGCAACGTCCCGATGGTGGACAGAGGCAGGGCAACCCAGCAATGCAACAGCGCTCAAACGGACCACAACAACCAAGACAAGGTGGAGCACCTGTACAGCAGCGTCCTGCAGGTCCGAATCCATATCCACAGCGTATGGGCAACAACCCAACGCCACAAGGACAACGGCAGCAAGGCACCTTTGCGCCGCGACCAGCAAATCAAAGTGGCACAACGTATCCACCATCAGCACCACAGCGAAATGGTGGGCGTCCAGGAGGTTCTGCTCCTAATGGTACACGTCCTGCCTATGGAAACAATCACAATGGCAATGGACAGAATGGTCATGGGCGTCCTGGTGCCAATGGTGGGCGACCGAGCGCACCAACTCAGCGTCCACAGGAGCGGCGCGCTGCCGCGGTAAAAGAGAAGGTCACTGGCCCAATTGCTCTTCCACCACAGATTATGGTAAAAGACCTCGCCGATCTTCTGAAAGCGACACCAAACGAGGTTATTAAGGTTCTCATTGGCAACAAAATCTTTGCGAACATCAACCAGGTCATTGAATACGAAAAGGCCGCAACGGTCGCTAAGGAACTAGGTTTTGAGCCAAGTCCAAGCGAGACGGTCACAACCACAGGGACTCAAGGTACAACAGTTTCTGCTAACGAAGCGATGATTGCAGCGCGTGATGATGATGGCACCGTGGTAATTCCACCAGTCGTCACTATTATGGGCCACGTCGATCACGGCAAAACCTCTCTCCTTGATACCATTCGGAAGACTAAAGTTGCGGCTGGTGAGGCTGGCGGTATCACGCAACACATCGGCGCCTATCAGGTTGAAGTCAATGGGAAGAAGATTACATTCCTTGACACACCGGGTCACGAAGCGTTTACCGCCATGCGTGCGCGTGGTGCGCAGGTTACACATATCGTTATCATCGTAGTCGCGGCAGATGATGGTGTGATGCCACAGACGCGTGAGGCAATCTCGCATGCACAAGCAGCGAAAGTGCCAATTATCATCGCGCTCAACAAGATTGACAAAGCTAATGCTAATCCTGATCACGTGAAACAACAACTCGCCGAAATGGGCGTGGTGATTGAGGAATACGGTGGCGACATCATCTGTGTTCCCGTTTCCGCACGTAAAGGTACTGGTATTGACGAACTGCTTGAGTACATTCTGCTGGTAGCCGAAATCCAGGATATCAAAGCGAACCCAAACCGTCTCGCTACTGGTGTCATCATCGAAGCGCGTCTTGAGAAGAATTCTGGTCCAACAGCGACTGTACTTGTACAGCAGGGTACACTAAAGATGGGGGACAACATTCTTGTTGGTGCTATCGCGGGCAAGGTACGCGCTATGTTCAATGACCGTGGCAAGCGTATTCAAAAGGCATCGCCAAGCACACCTGTCAGCATCATTGGTTTGTCAGAGGTACCGCAAGCAGGAGATCAGCTTGAGGTTACGGTTGACGAGAAAACCGCCAAACAACGCGCACAACTCGAAGCCGAAAAGCGCAAAAACGAGAGTACGCCGCTTGGTCAGGTCAGTCTTGACACGCTATATACACAGATGCAAGAGGGTAAGGTCAAGGAACTCAACATCGTGCTCAAGTGCGACGTACAGGGTTCTGCTGAGGCACTGAAAAACGCGTTGAGCAAGCTTAGTGAGGAGAACATCAAGGTTCGCCTCATTCATGAAGGCATCGGTAACATCAGTGAAACCGATGTGCATCTCGCGGCAGCCTCTGACGCCGTTGTGATTGGCTTTAACGTCAAGGCTGACGGTGCGGCACAACGTCAGGCGCAAAAAGAGGGCGTTGACATTCGCTACTACAACGTCATCTATAAATTGACTGACGAAATCCAGGCTGCTTTGACTGGCATGTTAGAGCCAACGTACCGCGAGGTCGTTGAGGGTCATGCCGAGGTTGTCCAGACATTCAAAGCTGGTAAAACGGTGGTCATTGCAGGTTGTCGTGTCATCGATGGCAAACTCACACGTTCCTCACAGGCACGTGTTATGCGTAAGGACGAGAAGGTCCACGAGGGCAAAATCGAGTCCATTCGCCGTGGCAAGGATGATGTACGTGAGGTTGCCACTGGCTACGAGTGTGGTATTGTGCTTGAGGACTTCACCGCGTTTGAGGCTGGCGACATCATCGAAGCCTTTGCTCAAGAGCGCGTGAAAACAGGCGCTTAGAGATTTTCAACAGATAGGTTTACACTGCCGCTCTGCTAGCAGAGCGGCAGTGTAAACCTATCTGTTGAAAATTCATGTAAAGGATTTAATAATGGCAAATCCACATAGACAAGAGAAGCTGGGAGAGCAGTTTGCGGAAGAGCTAAGCGAGCTTATGCGTACTCGTTTGAAAGACCCGCGTGTTGGGTTCGCCAGCATCACCCGTGTTGAGGTAAGCAACGACCTGCGACATGCAAAGGTATTTGTAAGCGTCATGGGTACGCCAGATGAACAAAAAGCAACTATGAAGGGGTTGAGCAACGCAGCTGGCTACCTACGCCACGAGCTTGCGACTCGTATTCCCTTACGCTATATGCCAGAGCTTGGATTTAAACTTGATACGTCGATAGAAGAGGGGTCTCGCGTTCTCGAACTCATTAAACAGGCCACGCAAGAAGACGAAGAACGCAGCCGTATAGCAGCTATGCAAACAGAAACACATGAGGAAGCATGAGTACAACAACTCCGAGCACATCATTCCTACTGCAACCCCAGATAGACACCGCACTTTTACAGCAAGCAATGGCGTTGATTGAGTCTGCACAGCGCATCGCGTTACTAGCACATGAACATCCTGATGGAGATTGTCTTGGTTCAGCACTTGGTTTTGCCCATATCCTCGATGCACTTGGCAAGACCTGTGTTCCAGCCTGTGCTGACCCAGCACCACAGTCGTTCACCTTTATTCCTGGTATCGAGCGTCTACAGCAAAGCCTTGGCATCGTTGGTGAGGAGCAGTTTGATCTCGTCATCGCCCTTGATGCGGGTGAGTTAACGCGCTATGGTACACTCTATGAGCGACATCGGAACTTTCTCGATACCGTCACCATTCTTAATATCGACCATCATATCAGCAGTCATGGTTGTGGGCGTGTCAATATCATCGACCCCAAAGCTGCTTCGACAACAGAATTGCTTGTACTATTTCAACAACAGGCACAGCTTCCACTAACAAAAGACGCCGCTCAGTGTCTTCTGACTGGCCTTATCACTGATACCTCATCGTTTCAATTCACCAGCACCACATCTCGTACAATGGAAGCGGGTGCGATTGTGGTCGGCGCAGGAGCGGTAGCTGAAACTATCGTCGGACCTATCTATCGCACGAAGTCATTAGCGCATGTGCGTCTGCAAGCCCAGGTTATCGAACATATAGAAACAGCGTATGATGGTCGCCTCGCTTGGTCATATGCAACGGAAAAAACGTTGGCAGAAGCAGGGGCAACGACCGACATGGATAACAACTTTTCAGGCTTCATTCGTGACATCGAAGGTGTTCAGATTGCAGCCTTCTTCAAAAGCTACGATGAACCAAATATAACGCGTCTTAGTTTGCGTTGCGCGGAACCCTATAGCGCAGCTGACATCTGTCTGAGTCTTGGCGGTGGTGGTCACGCACGTGCAGCAGGTGCAACGATCAACAAATCAATTGAAGAGGCTATACCGATGGTTGTTGCCGTATTGAAACAAGCCATAGAAAGCACACACGCATAGTATGGATGGCATTCTCAACATTCACAAAGCTACTGGCATGACCTCACATGACGTGGTAGCAAAAATACGCAAATTGCTTAAACAAAAGCGTGTTGGGCATGCCGGAACGCTTGACCCCGCAGCTAGTGGCGTCTTGCCTATCTGTGTGGGACAGGGAACACGTGTCGCGGAGTATCTTAGCGAGAGTGGCAAAGCATACCACGCTGAGATACTTTTTGGAACCGTAACCGATACCTATGATGCAGAGGGAACTGTACTTCGTACACACGATACCTCTACTCTTACGCTCTCAAAAATCGAAGAGATACTGCCACAATTTCTTGGCCCACAGATGCAAATGCCTCCACGCTACTCGGCGATTAAACTGCAAGGACAACCTGCATACAAACGCATGCGTGCAGGTGAAGAGATTACACTTACCACACGTCCAATCACATTTTACCAACTACATATCCTGAACTGGCAAGCACCATGCTTGACGCTTGCCATTGACTGTAGTAAGGGTACTTATATTCGCTCGCTCGCCTACGATCTGGGAGAACATCTTGGTTATGGAGCGCATCTTGCCGCACTCATACGTACCCGTAGTGGCCCTTTTGTGCTTTCGGAAAGCGTCACACTAGAGCAGGTCGCACAAGCAGTTGAAAGCGATACTGTCGAGCAACTGCTCACATCCGCCGATGCTGTTTTACAGCAGTATCCCGCACTCCACCTTGATGCCTCTACAGTCGAGCGTGTCCTGCATGGCAACACCTTTGCCTACAATACACCACCAACTGAGCTAGCTCGCGTTTATGACACACGTGGGCAGTTTCTTGCTATCGCAACATGGAATAGTGAACAACAGATGTGGCAACCAAAAAAAGTGTTTCATAACACTACTGAACAAGAGATGTAGGTGGCGAACGTGCCCTCCACCTACATCTCTTGTTCAGTAGTGTTATTATTTCTTATTGCTAGCCTATATAACCTGTGGTAAGATAGGGCCGAAGAACAGAAGAACGGGCAACCTGCACCCAACATCAGCAAAAGGAATGGCCCACGCGCTTTATGGAATTTACGACAACACTGACACCAGAACAGCAACAACGTCCTATTGTTATCACCATTGGCAATTTTGATGGCATTCACAGAGGCCACCAGTACTTGATGCATGAGTTACACACAATGGCGGACGCATTTGGAGCAATACCTGTACTCGTGACCTTTGAGCCACACACGCTTATGGTTGTACGACCAGATATCGACGTGCGCATTCTAACCACCACAAAAGAAAAATTAGCTCTTGCGAAAACATATGGACACATTGCTGAAAGCGTTATCATTCATTTTACGCCTGCGGTAGTTGCGATGAGCGCAACTGAATTTATGGATAGCTTATGTCATCGTCTTAGTATTAAAGGACTGGTGGTTGGAGCGAATTTTAGTTTGGGCCGTAACCGCATGGGTGATACAACTTTTCTTGAGCAGTATGGACGTGAACATAACATTGAGATACGTGCGCTCCCGTTGGAAGAGGACGCACAGGTACGCATCAGCAGTACACGAGTACGTGAGCTTGTAAGTGAAGGCCAGATAGAAGAGGCCAATACGCTGCTCGGACATCCAACGCTTATAAGCGGCGTGGTACAGCATGGTGACGAACGTGGACGCTTGCTAGGCTTTCCAACCGCGAACCTGCTGCCAGAACCGTTTCGGCTTGTACCAGCAGATGGAGTCTATGCTGTACGCGTTCATATACAAGACGAGGAGGATAGTGATAGTGACGCAACTGGAGTTTCCACCGTTTACAATGGTATAGCCAATATTGGCATCCGTCCAACGTTTAATGGAACGGAACGTAGAATAGAGGTACACATTTTCGATGCCACGCTCGATCTCTATGGTAAACGCCTCGAAGTAGACTTTATTGCTCGTCTACGAGGCGAACAGCGTTTCTCAGGCATCGAAGCGTTGAAAGCTCAAATATCCTCTGACGCACAACAAGCGCGGCAGAGACTACAAAACTAGGAGGGTGAGCACCTTGAAAGCTCGCCAGAACCCACTTACAAAATTTGAATCATTTATACAGCGCGTCGTCGAAGGCCCGTTCGCGTGGCTCTTTCCGTCGCGCGTTGAACCCGTCGAAATAGCACGCAAACTTGAACGCGCGCTGGAAGACAACACGCGTCTACAGGGTGAGGGCCGACGACTATCACCCAATGTCTACGACATTTTTCTGAGTATCAAAGATCATCAGCAAATGTCGCCGAGCCAGAACATGTATGTCCGTGATTGGCAAAACAATCTTGTAGAATACGCACGCCACCACCATTACACACTTCGTACTGTACCAATCATACGCATGCACTCCGATAGCTCGCTCCGTGCGGGAAGTGTACGCATCGAAACAGAACTGGCAGATCGGCAAAGTGGGAGTTCTGACGGTGGTATGGCAACACAGGCTCTCAGTGCCGAGCAGCTAGCTCAGATACGCGCACAGTTGCCGCAGGGGCAGCAACTTCCTGGTATACCTGACACAGCAGGCTCGTCGCCAAATCAACCCGGTACACCAGCACGACCTAGTGCTGTGAGTAATCCTAGTATGCCCGCTATGCCACCATCAGCACCGCTCGTGCAGGTGCCGCCAGCGCAACTAGTCATCCGCTTGCCACAAGCGGGTCAACAGACATATCGTATCGAAAAACCTATTATTAATATTGGTCGCCAGTTAAGTAACGATATTATCGTCGAGGACAAGAAAGTCTCTCGTTATCACGCACAGATAAAATATCAACCTGATGGACAATTCGCCATCTTTGATCTGGGCAGTACCAACGGTATCACGATCAATGGCACCCCAGGTATGCGTCAGCATACGCTACGCAACGGTGATCGTTTCACCATTGGAAGCTACGACTTTTACTTTGAGCGAAGGTAGTCTATAATGCCATTGGATTCTTTCTTATTAATATTACGACTCTTATTAATTGTGTTGCTCTACCTCTTTCTGATGCAAGTTGTACTTGCAATTACCCGTGACCTGCGTAAGACAGCGGATGTGAGTGCCGATGCAGGGAGAAAAGCTGCATCAGTACTGGGTCATCTTGTCGTTGTCGATAGTGGTCCTAGCAGCATAACGCCAGGAACAATTTTTGAGCTTGAACCCCAAACAACGATTGGACGAGGGCCAACGAATACCATTCAAATACCTGACACGTTTATCTCAGCTGAACACACACGCCTCTGGTATCGCAACGGTCAATGGTTCGTACAAGACGCAGGCAGCGTCAACGGCTCCTTTGTCAACAACCAGCCAGCCTACAACGCGCTCCCTGCCAAAGTAGGTGATATCGTGCGCGTTGGCTATATCCAATTCAAACTGACACAATAACACCTACTTCATTGCTAGATACGAGAGGTTATGATACATGGCAAGTCGATCCCCTGGCGTCTTCCGACGCTACCGTTGGACAGAATTAGGACTCTTTATTATTCCTTTCATGATTCTACTTCTTGAGATGTCTCAATTGCTGCTTGCGAACAAAGATCAGACCTCATCGCTCAGCACAAGAAATCTTCCAACACTACAAGGACTTATTCCCGCGCTCGGTCTCATAGGAGCATTATTGGTTGCGAATATCATCATGAGCGCGTTCTTTCGTAAGGCCGATCAAATACTACTACCACTCGTTGGTCTCCTGAGTGGTATTGGTGTCCTGATGGCAACGCGTCTTGGCCCCGATTTAAACCCGCCTGATCCTGCTGAAGGCTCGAAACAGCTTCTATGGGTCATTCTCGGCATTACCGTTTGCCTCATCACGCTTTTCATCTTACGCAATATGAGTTGGCTGTCACGCTATAAATACACCTATGCGTTTTTGGGCATTGTTCTTGTTGGATTGACTATTGCGAGTACCTTGAGAGGTGGCTTCAGTGCACTTAGTTCTCCTGGTCATGATCAGTTGGGCTTCGGACCATTTGCGCTACAACCTTCTGAACTCTTGAAGATTTGTATTGTCATCTTTTTCGCGGCTTATCTAAGCGAAAACCGTGATGTTCTCACCGAAGGCAGCTTGAAACTTGGACCATTTCGCCTTCCACCATTTAAACAGCTTGGGCCTCTAGCACTTATGTTAGGAATAGCCCTTCTGCTCTTTTTTTTCATCCGCGAATTTGGATTGGCACTGCTTATCTATGGTATCTTTCTTGCCATGCTGTACCTGGGAAGTGGAAGAATTTCGTATGTTGTCACAAGCCTTTTAATCTTTGTCGCACTTGGTTTAGTCGGTTACAGACTCTTTGGTTACATACGGCAACGATTTTTAGTGGTAGGCATCAACATGGTAAATTGGAATGCAGCTAGTCAAAAAATATATGATGCTCCAGGTGGGGGCTTTCAGGTTGTGCAGGGACTAATAGCACTCTCTAGCGGCGGTATCCTCGGTTCAGGGCTTGGACTAGGCCACCCAGCTGGAAAATTTTTCGTACCTGTTGTGCAATCCGATATGATCTTCACAGCACTAGGCGAAGAATTAGGTCTAGCAGGACTCTTTGCTATTCTTGCACTTTACCTCCTCATTATCTATCGAGGGTTTCGTATCGCAATCGAGGCAACCGATACATTCAATCAGCTTCTTGCGGCAGGACTCACCTCAATTTTTGCGATCCAAACATTCATTATCGTCGCTGGGAATATGAAATTTTTCCCATTGACAGGTATACCACTGCCATTCTTAAGCTATGGTGGCAGTTCTATTCTCGCCAACTATATCATTGTTGGTATTCTGCTCCGTATCTCATATAATAACACGGTTGAACGTTATGGAGGTACTATATAAATATCAATGAAGACGAAACAAGCTACACGCTTACACTGTGTAGCTTGTTTCGTCTTCATTGATCTTTATATATGCAGTGTTGTTTCCTTCACAAGGTTTTGCATGCGATGCGAGTCCTTTGCTTGTGCTTCTCGATAAAGTTGCATGATATGAACCATCGAGATGATACCAATTACAGAATACTTCTGAGAAGACGTTCTGCTTTCAACCACTGGTGCCCAACTTCTATGGTTGGTCGTCAGTTCTTCTAATGCCTCATGCAGTGTCTCCTCGGCATACGTAACTAGCACATCCTTTTTCATGGTTTCTTTCACTAGCAAGTTCGCTCGCTCCGTTTCTGGAACATGCTCTATGTCCGTTTGTGTAAGAACTCCCAATAGTACTCTTTGCTCATCTAGCACAGGCGCACCACGCAACTCATGTTCTAGCAGAGCTGACTGTGCTTCTAACAAAGTTTGTGTTTCATAAAGTTGAACGACAAGCGGTACCATTGCTTGCCGCACCATTAATGTAGTGAGCAGCGGAAAAGTGAACTGAAGCCGATGTGCAGGAGAATCCGCACGCGTCTCAAGCTGACTGCTATAAATGGTGGTGTTGCCAATAATCATATAAGAGATGCTGACCGCAATCATGGCAGGAGCAAGTAAAGAGAGATTTCCAGTCATCTCGGCGACCATTATCATCACAGCTAGGGGCGCGTGGGCAACGCCTCCAAAGAGAGCCATCATGCCAACTATCACAAAAGGACCTGGTGTTGGCGGAATGCCTGGAAGCACATGGTAGCAGAGCCGCCAAATCAACGCACCAGTCATTCCTCCAATCACCATTCCTGGACCGAAAATGCCACCTGACCCACCGGAGCCTATAGAAAGACCCGTCGTGAGTATCTTAACAAAAGGCAGTAAAAGAATAACCCACAACGGTAAAGAGAGCAGACCAGAACCCATACTCACCTGTACCCATCCATATCCCATACCTAGGGCTTGTGGCATCACAAGACCAATCAAACCAACAAGGAGACCTCCAACGCCTGGTTTAATCCAGCTAGGCAGATGGAGTCGATGAAAAAGGTGCGTAATACCATAAAATCCATGTGAGTAGAGCCAACCTATACACCCGCACAGAACTCCTAACGCAACGTAGTAAAGTAGCTGCGGTGGCGATGTAAACGTGAGGTTCGCGGGAGTTGCAAAAATAGGGTTCCACCCCGACCAGGACCCAAAGATACTGTACCCAACAATTGAGGCGATCAACGCAGGAATGATAGCTTCGGCTTCTAAATCGTTCGTGTAGAGAATCTCGGCAGCAAGGATAGCCCCACCTAACGGAGCACGAAATATAGCTCCAATGCCTGCACCAATACCTGTTGCCAGAGCAATACGTCGATCTTGCTCGTCTAAACGCAGTAGTGTTGCTAGAATCGAGCCAAAACCCGCACTGATCTGTGCGGCAGGTCCCTCGCGTCCCGCTGAGCCACCAGAGCCAATAGTGATAGCAGAAGCAACTAACTTGATGAGTGGAATACGTGCCCGTATAGGTTTACCTTGATGAAAGGCTGCAATAGCTGCGTCTGTTCCATGACCCTCGGCCTCTGGCGCAAACTTAAATACAATAATGCCCGCAACTAGACCACCAAGCGTCGTTACAACTGGAAGCAGCCAGGGACGCGCTGAAGACCAGAAAGACATAATGACCGTTGAGCCTTCTCCCGCAGGCTCCGGCGGTTGATACCCTACGAGTCCGCCAAGTAAGAGAGTTGTAGCTAAATGGATAGACACATAAAATGCGATAGCACCTAAACCCGCAATAACTCCAATTAAAGTGCTTATACATAACCACTTAAGAAGATAGCGCGGGCTCTCCAGATTTTGCATGAAGCGACGTAGAGGAAAACGTGGTTTGATGATTGAACGAAAGAAAGCTGTGTTCATGTGAAAAACTCCTTATGTATTTTTGTATATGGGTGGCTGCTCACTCAATAAAAGACAAAAAGAAAGGTTGTAGTGATGATACTTTTATACCTGAAAGAAATTGATGAGCTATCTGTGATGCCTGTTGAGCAGTTTCATGTTCAGACCAACCCAGGACACGAGAAGAAAGTACGTAAGACTCTGTAAGTGATAGTGCAAGTAATGCTGTTGCTTCTACGCTAGCAACACGAATCTCTCCCCTGTTTTGACTCTCTTCAAGGACGAGTGCAATAACAGCCAATTCATCTCGTAAAAGCTTTGTCGCTTCGGCTTGAAATGCTCTATTTACTCCATAAAGTGCACTCATGTACACATTAAAACTATCGCTTTCCTCTTTTGCAAGAAAGATAAAAGTACGAAAAAGTTGCTCAAAACGTATTTCTAAAGATCCTTGAGTAGCAAGAGCGGATCGAACGCTGGCAAGTTGCTTTTGTGCAATTGCTCGTAACATCGCAAGAAACAGCTCTCGCTTATTCTCAAAATAGAGATAAATTGTTCCCTTTCCAATACCAGCTTGCTCCGCAATAAGGTTAATGTTGGCTTGATCAAAGCCTAAGCGAGCAAATTCATGTGCAGCTTCACGCAAAATGTGCTGCCTTGTGGCTTCCCGCATCTGCTCATCAACGATTTTTGGCATTCTATACCTCACATTTCATCTAATGATCTCCTTTTTATATTATCAGCATACCATTTTATTGGGCAATTGGTCAAATTTAATCTATAAAAATACTTCTCGTAGCGTAGCCCGTTCTCTTCGCTCTCTTGTTTGTTCATAGAGCACATGTTATACTGCACAAATAGTACGGTTATAGTTGTGCATGACACTTAAGAAGTTGGACGAAATATGGGTCAATATCGACAATGGTTGCACTATCGGCACATTGACCAGCAACTACAGTCACAAAAGGAACAGCTTGCACTAGCACTGGTACATCTTCAGGAACACATCAGTGACCTGGATGCTCACCCGCTTGCTGCCGACAATTGTGTCATACAAGCGTTGACACTTTATACGAAAACGCTTTCAATGCCTTCAGAAACACTGGTAGACAAGCAGGCGATTGCAAACGAGTATGTTCAGCAACCCGAAATCATCTCACAGGCACTATTTGAGCATAATCGCTTGCCTGACCTTGACTCACAGCAAGGAAAAGACATTCATGAAACCGTCCTACCTAAACGACCCACGAATATGTATACTCCGCTCCCTCCAATTTCGCATAAGGTAATTGATCTTGTGCCAGAGGATGTAAGTGAGTTCCCTGATGAACACGCGCCGACTGAGCCACAAATTGCGCTCCCTTGGTGGCTTCATAAGGCTGCACTCTCCACCACACAAAGTAACTCACTTGACGCGCAAAGTGTTCGCACCAATCGTTTGGTACAACGCTGGTTAGAACGTTGGGGACGCCAGGAAGAGCAGACTCAACAACCTACGAATATAAATGGGCAACAAGAACCTATAGAGCAAGAAAGGCAACAATCATGAGCGTTGCCGATAATACGAATATAATACCTACTGCGGATGACCTTTGTACCCTCTTCTCACAGCTAGATACCCAGCAGGTTGAGGCATTCTACAAGAACTATCAGCAATGGCAGCTTGAACAGCAAGGCATAGTGCTACAAGAACAAATCGCCGCTATCGAGCAGCAGATTGTTGATAACCAAGTACTTATGCAACTCACGCAACCCTCGCCTATCGCGCTCGCCACACTAACGCGCCTACAATCGTACGGAGTCGATGATGTTGACCTGCTTGATAGAATGCTAGAGCGTGGCGACACATGGCTCGATCACGCACTACAACTACTCGAACAGTGTGAGCGCCTTGATGTTATTCACGGCAACTATACTGAATGGTGTCAGCATGCTCTTGAGGATGCCTATAACTGGCTTGACTCGATGCATAATGATGAGGAATCGCAGCCAGTATTAGAACAAGCAACGCAAACAGAAACAAGCGATGATACGACAGAAGCATTATTGATTCAAAGGTTGATGAGCGAAGACGAAAATCAACAACAGATATCCATTCCATCTATTCTCAGCTATCCTACAACAATAGAAACACACTCCACGGACTCAATACAGTCTCAGGAAGATGCGCTTGTAGTATCGACTCTCACGCATGAGACATCATCCAAAGAGACACAACAAAAATCGCCAAAACACGGATTAGTATCACGTATTCTGGCGAGAGTCTGGCACACGTAAAGCCCTCAGTGCTGTGGAGGCATACCCATGCTTGGCATGGGGACTATTGGTGCCTGTGTCTGTACAACAGGTTGTGGAGTGGCAGGAGTTATAGTAGCAAGTTGTTGCTCAAGTTCGCTCACACGCTTACGTAAACGCCTCTTCTCGCTCCCGTCACGAAATGCCGAAAGTACAGCTACAACATAGAGTAGCAAAGCACCCAGGATGAACGCGACCAGTACCACCAACCCTAACGGAAGATTGGGGGATTGCCATGCAAATACAGCGAATTGTACTTGTGTC
>CAXUHF010000028.1:40958-51508 GCA_964250765.1 uncultured Ktedonobacteraceae bacterium
AATTCAGCAACCGAAAAATTGACGACATAGAAGAATAGGCTTATACTAGACACATGTTCTATGGAGGCTAGCACGGTGTTATTTGAAGAATACGCAAAAGCAAATCCTGTTCACAGTCCGGTACGCACACAATATTTACAGATCAAGCAGCAAAATCCTGACGCCATTCTCTTCTTTCGCATGGGCGACTTCTATGAGATGTTTGATGAGGATGCAGAGATTGTCGCGCGCGAACTAGAGATTGCCCTGACACGCCGCGACTTTGGGCGTGGCGAGAAATCGGCGATGGCAGGTGTTCCTCACCATGCCGCCGATGGCTATATTGCGCGCCTCGTCAGCAAAGGCTATCGTGTGGCAGTATGTGAACAAACTAGCGATCCATCACTCTCCAAGGGACTAGTAGACCGTGCCGTGTTACGTATCGTCACTCCTGGCACCATTATCGACCCCACCATGCTTGCCGCCAAGCGCAACAATTTTCTTGCTAGTGTTGTCACGAGTCGTAACGCTGTAGGCGTTGCTTATATCGACATTACAACGGGTGAGTTCGCCGTTACGCAATTTAACACGTCAGAGCCAGAGATTGCTCTTCAACAAGAAATTGCACGTGTCGCTCCCGCAGAAGTCATTATCGAGGCTCACTACAGTCGTCAAGGAAGTCGTAAAAAACGCTGGCTAGCGGCAGTCATGAATGAGAAACAGGTCACAAAGCTTGGTAGCAATGGCAATGCGAACGCCGAAATACCTGACATTGACGAGGACGAAGAGGACGATATTGCCCCTTTGACAAAGCTTTTGACAGGACATGCTGGACACGTTACGCCCTATGACTCGCGCTACTTTTCAGAGGATGATGCGCGTCATCGCCTGCTCACACAATTCAATATAGCATCACTGGAAGCGTTTGGTTGCGCCCATCTGCCACTGGCTATTCGTGCGGCTGGTGCTATCCTTGCTTACGTGCAAGAGACACAAAAGGGATTGCTCCAACAACTTGTCGCACTTGAGACCTATTCCACACAAGGCTTTATGACGCTCGACCCGCATACACGCCGCAATCTTGAACTCTTCGAGAGTGGACGTAGCGGCTCAGTCAAAGGTTCGCTACTCTGGGTCCTTGATCGCACGCGTAGCCCGATGGGTGGACGCCTTCTGCGCCGTTGGATTGGACAACCATTACTCGATATCGCGCAATTAGAGTTACGGCAAGAGACTATCACAGAACTACTCGGTGATACGCTGCTTCAGGCTCGTCTTGGTGAGTCATTAAAGAAAGCGGGCGATGTTGAACGCCTGATTAACCGTGTGCGCCAACGTATCGCCACGCCACGCGACCTGATCGCACTCGCTAACGGTCTGCGTTCCGCTTCCGAAATACATAGGTGCCTTGCTGATGAAACAAACAAGCCCGCGCTAGAACGTCTCGTGCAGCGTCTTACCGACAATGAAGATATCATTACGCTTATTGAGCGTGCTCTTGTCGAGGAGCCGCCTCTGAGTCTCACCGAAGGCGGCATTCTCCGTCCAGGCTTCAGCCCTGAGCTTGACCAGATACGCGATGCCTCACATAATGGGCGCAAGTGGATCGCCGACATGGAACAGCGCGAGCGTAAACGGACAGGTATCAACAACTTAAAGGTTGGCTACAATAAGGCGACAGGATACTTTATTGAAGTTTCTAGTTCTAACATCAATCGTGTTCCGGTAGACTATGTACGCCGCCAAACGCTCTCTAACTGTGAACGCTACATTACCTCTGACCTGAAAGAGTACGAGACGCTCATCCTGAATGCCCAAGACCGCATCAACAAAATGGAGAACGAATTTTTCGTTCAACTCCGTGCCGATATTGCCGTTCACGCATCCGAGCGCATTCTCGATACGGCCCATGCCCTCGCAGAAATCGACGTGTATGTCAGTTTGGCAGAGGTTGCGGCGCGCAACAACTATTGTCGCCCTCATCTTAACGACGGCGACACTATTCACATCGTCGCTGGTCGGCACCCCGTTGTCGAGCAAGCTCAATCCGATACACCCTTTATTCCTAACGACACCAACCTGTCCAATAGTGATGCTCAAATTGGCATCATCACAGGCCCCAATATGGCGGGTAAGTCAACGTATCTACGTCAAGTCGCCCTGATTACTTTAATGGCACAGGTGGGGAGTTATGTCCCTGCGGAAGCTGCGTCAATTGGTATTGTAGACCGTATCTTCACACGTATCGGGGCACAAGATGACCTTGCCACTGGTCAGAGTACGTTCATGGTCGAGATGGTCGAGACCGCAAATATTCTGCATCACGCGACACCACAGAGCCTCGTCATTCTCGACGAAATCGGACGTGGCACCAGCACATATGATGGACTCGCCATTGCACGCGCCATCGTCGAATATCTGCACAACAATAAACGCAGTGGTGCACGAACGCTTTTCGCCACACACTACCACGAACTGATCGAGGTCGCGCATATGCTGCCGCGCGTCCACTGCCTCAACGTCGCCGTGACAGAGGAGGCAGGCCACATCGTCTTCTTACGCAAGATTGTACCAGGAGGAGCCGATAGAAGTTATGGCGTTCATGTGGCACAACTCGCGGGCATTCCTCGTCCCGTTATTCATCGCGCAGAAGAGATACTCGAAGAGTTGGAACACAAAGGCGATGCCAAAACTCGCCGTAAAGCCATGCAAGACATCACCATGCCAGCCGCGTGGCAAATGACCCTTTTCGCCTCGGAGTCTAATCCCTTACTAGAAGAAATCAAAACGCTGGCGATTGATGAACTCACGCCTATCGAAGCGATCAGTAAACTGTATGAGTTGCAACAGAAGGCAAAGAAAGAATAATCTTTCAAAGACTACATTTGCAAACACCATCTTACGAACTCAATAACCGCATGCGAAGTGTTACTCTTGCGTTGCTCTTGTACCAAAGACTTTGGATGTGGGTAACATTCCAGCCTTCGACGTACCAGAGAGAGTATCACCATCAATGATCACGTCGAACGTAAGGTTTAAGCGCATGGGTTTTGTAATCGACTGCTTCCAAGTGAGCCGATTGCCATTGAGAACAGGAGTAATCAAGGGCGTAGTTTCTACATCGCCCTTCGCAACTCCTTCAACGGCACCATCCTTCTCGGTAAGTTTCAGCACGACGGCTTGTGTACCAATCGGAGTTGAGATTTTAACATTCCAGGAACCTGTAATAGACATTCATATCCTCTCATTCAGAGCCTCAAACTCATTAATGTCCATAAGGGATGAAGATGTGGAAGAACATGCTACATCGGAAGAGCTTCAAGTCCCTTGTTCTGCCACGTTGTTCCACGTCGCTCATACTCAAACACTTTTTCGACGGCATTGGCTACGCGGGGACCAAACTCGCGTTCGAGAAGATACAAGCCGAGGTCTAAGCCAGAGGTAACACCGCCAGCAGTAACTAAATCGCCGTCATCAACTACGCGTGCTTGAATTGGAATAGCACCTGTGGCACTCAAAACATCCATGCCCATATAATGCGTCACTACATGACGGCCTTCGAGCAGACCAGCCATTGCAAGTGCAAGTGAACCTCCACACACCGTCGCAACGAGTACCTTTGGATTGTCCAGTGCTCTCTTCATCAAGGTTGGAAGGTCGGTCTCCATTGTCCGTGCCAGCAAGATGGGAATGGTGTCAATCTCGCTCCCATCTTCAGGCGCGTTGATTGGTCCCGACGCGCCCGGCACAATGATGATATCAGCCTTATTTGGGTCTAGCATGGCTGTTGCACGCAGCACCAAACCGCCTGATCCACTTACCACCTCTCGCGGTCCTTCCGCTGAAACCAACTCTACCATGAGCATTCCGCCAGTGGCTGTCTCGCCAGCACACAACACTTCGTATGGAGCAACCACATCAAGTGGGTCAAAACCATTGAACAATATAATTTGTGCGTACATTATCCCTCAGTCCTTTTATCAAAGTTTTACAAATGATGACTCTTGATTGCCATCCCCTTTACTATAAGGTATACTTATCCTATTCAACAGTGGCTAGATTGCCATACGTCAACGAATTTAAGCCAATCTAAGGAACTTGTGGTCAACTTAGAGTCGCGAGTGAAGAAGCTTTCTTTGCATTATCAAAGGGACGGTAGGATTTAGTTATGCATACAGTCGCTGTTCTTGCCCTGAATGGAGTCGTGACATTCGATCTATCGACTCCAATCGAGGTGTTCGGACGCGCGCGTTTACCAGATGGACAGGACGCATACGAAGTTTGTGTCTGTGCTCCAACCAACGAAATTGACGCAGGCACGTTTACAATGTATATCCCTTGGCGTTTAGATATGTTGGCGAAGGCAGACACTATTATTCTACCTGGCTTGGCAGACCCTATGGCACCACTTCCCGATGAAGTACTCGCAGCCTTGCGCGATGCAGCTACACGAGGAGCGCGGATTGCGTCAATTTGCGTTGGAGCATTCACGCTGGCTGCTACAGGATTGTTAGATGGTCTACGTGCGACTACTCATTGGGTCGCGGCTGGTGAGTTGGCGCACCGCTACCCCAAGGTGAAGGTCAATGCGGATGTGCTTTTTATCGACAATGGGCAATTCTTAACTTCTGCAGGTGCTGCTGCAGGGCTTGATCTGTGCCTCTATATGATTCGTCGGGACTATGGTGCAGCGGTAGCGGCTGACGCAGCAAGGTTATCAGTGATGCCTTTGGAGCGCGACGGTGGACAGGCACAATTCATCGTACACGAATCACCCACCGCCGATGGCTCAACACTTGAACCAGTATTACAGTGGATGGAGACGAATGTGTGCCAAGAACTCAGGCTTGAAGATATCGCAACGCAGGCGATGATGAGCACGCGCACTCTGAGCAGACGTTTCCGTGAGCAGACAGGCACCACACCTCTGCAATGGTTGAATCGCTCTCGACTTCGCCAAGCACAATCCTTGCTAGAAACCACCGATTACTCGATTGAACAGATAGCTAGTCATGTCGGATTTGGCTCGTCAACCAGCTTCCGCGATCACTTTAAGCACCTCGTTGGTACTAGTCCACAGTCATATCGCCGTGCCTTTCGGGGAACAACGATGAACTAAGTAAACGGCAATAAGCCATCGGTTACTCCCTCTTGACCTTCCATGCTTCGATGACACAATGCAGTGGTATCTCAGCAATCCACGCTCCTTGATTCGATGTTGCTAACAATTCATTGGTTGGTTCGGGTTCCTCTAAAGAAGCCACAACTAAACCAGCAGATCGCAAGGTACGGAAATACCAGGACAGAGGCCGATGATAGCTATGTGTATAGACAACTCCATCTGGTACATTCTTCCACGGCAAATCAGCGACAGAGACTTCACGATAGCGGTTTATTTTACGCCAAATGGTGGTAGTTGGATACATATACTCGATGACCCAACCAGAAGCGTTCACTTTATCAAAACAGGGATGAGACAGACTAGCTACAAAACGACCCTGCGACTGAAGTACACGAGCAACCTCTTGAATCGCACCCATTGCATTTTCAATATCCATAAGAGCCATATTGCAAACAATGAGGTCAAACACGCTGTCTTGCAACATATCTAAATGAGAAGCATCAGCTACATGGTACGTTATACCAAGAGGCTCCTGTTTCTCTCGCTCGTAAGCTCGCTCAATAAGTGGTACATTGGTATCCACACTAACAACAGTAGCCCCTTGACGAGCAAAGCGACGACTCAGGTAGCCATTGCCACAGCAAAGGTCCAGTACGCGCATCTCCCTCACCTCTCCAACAAGCCGAAGTAGTGTTGGATCAATCAAAGTTCGATGCCACAGATCACCTTCATCACCCATCTTCTCATCCCACCATGTAGCCATCTGGTCCCAACCAAAAGAACTCATTGATTTTCTCTCCCTTCTTAAGACAAGATTTCTCACTAGTATAACGATGAGTTTTGCATTCCTTCCCCTATGTGGTACAATGTCTCTGTTAGTGTACAAGATACAATAATAGAAATACTCCATGGGGGTTGTAATAGAACCTGTTTTTGTGCCTTTATTACTGAGGGACGTGGCAACTGTTCGTAGCATAAAAACTTTTCTCGACACTCTATACACACAAAGGTGTGTCTTGAAAGGGCTTGCGTTCGTGTACTCTATAGGGCACACAAAATTTGCGAGAGAAAACACTTAGCAGGCATAATGGACTATGCCAGACACAGTATATTACAGAATAGGATACAGGCATAGAGAAAAAATAGTGCCGTATCAGAGGAGGATTTCCATGAGTAATCCATTACAAGAACTTCAGCAATTAGGACAGAGCGTGTGGTACGACAATGTTGACCGCGCTCAAATACAATCGGGTCAATACCAGAGCATTCTTACCGATGACGGTATTGCTGGCGTCACCTCAAATCCATCCATTTTCGGCAAATCTATTAGCACCGGACATGCCTATGATGAGCAGATAACTCAGCTTCTTAATGAAGGTAAGGACACTAGCGCAGTCTACGAAGCCGTTGTCGTTCAAGATATTCGCACCGTCGCCGATATGCTGCGTCCAGTTTTTGAGCGAACTGAGGGACAAGATGGCTATGTGAGCCTTGAGGTTTCACCTGATCTTTCACACGATACCGAAGGCACACTGTCGGAGGCACGCCGCTTCTGGAAAATGGTTGAGCGCCCAAACTTGATGATTAAGATTCCTGCCACACCTGAGGGCATTCCTGCGATTAAGCAAGCCATCAGCGAAGGCATAAGCATCAACGTGACACTGATCTTCTCGCTCGATAGTTATCGCGCCGTTGCCGACGCCTACTTGAGTGGATTGGAAGAGCGTAATGGACGTGGTGAGGCGATCAACAAGATTGCGTCCGTCGCCAGTTTCTTTGTCAGTCGTGTCGATACACTTGTTGACCAATTACTAGAAGACAAAATTAAGGCCACCAGTGATACCAACGAGCAGCAAAAACTCAAGGCACTCGAAGGTAAGGCTGCTATTGCGAATGCGCGACTCGTCTACCAGGAGTTCAAACGCATCTTTGGGTCACCACGCTTCGAGTCGCTTAAACAAGCAGGTGCCAATCTACAGCGACCACTTTGGGCCAGCACCAGCACCAAGAATCCAGCATACCGCGACGTTCTTTATGCAGAAGAGTTGATTGGACCAAACACCGTTGATACGATGCCTCTTGAGACCGTCGAGAATTTCCGCGATCATGGTAATGCTCGCGTCACTATCGAAAACGATCTACAAGGCGCAAAGGACATCTTCACCGCGCTTGAAGCTGAGGGTATTCACTACAATCAGGTGACACAGCAATTGCTAGATGAGGGCGTCAAAAAGTTCGCCGATGCATTCCATCAGTTGTTTAACGACATCAAGAGCAAACAACAAGGCATTAAAGAAGGCCAAACCGCTCGCTAGGCATTTGTAGGGACCGATTTATCACGTCCTCTTGGCATGTTAATTTCCAACGAGGACGCAATAAATCGGTCCCTATGAATTGTGTACAGCAGCAAAAGTCACATAGCATTGCCAAAAGAGTTCAAGGGACATACAATACAGTTGATATTCAATGTTTATAACAAAACAGTTTTTATACTAGGAGATGTTTCATGCCTCAGCGAAGCGTAGTCGAGGCGCCCAACCCCTTCCGTGAGGGGCTACGCATCAAACAAAGTACAGAACCATGTGTGATGGTCATCTTCGGGGCAACAGGTGATCTGACACATCGCAAGCTACTACCAGCGCTCTATAGTCTCGCGTTGGAGCATCCCTTGCCAGCAGGCTTCTCCGTCGTAGGTTTCGCGCGCCGACCTTACAGCGATGACGAGTTTCGCCAGCAGGCACTCGATTCCATCAACGAGTATTCAAGGCAAAAGCCAGTGAATCCGCAGGTGTGGGATAGTTTCGCCTCTGGTATTCACTACTTACAATCAAACTTTACTGATCCAGAGGGCTATGATAAGCTGAACACGCTGCTCAATAAGCTCGATCAGGAACGTGGTACAAGTGGCAACCGCATTTTTTACCTGTCTACCCCTCCAAGCCAATATCCTGAAATCATCCAACGCCTTGGAGCGGCTGGCTTGAATCGCAACCGTAAGGGGTGGACGCGTATCATCATTGAAAAGCCGTTCGGTCATGATCTCGCTTCAGCCCGTGAGTTGAATCGTATCGTAGGGAAAGTCTTTAAGGAAGAACAGGTCTACCGTATCGACCATTACCTTGGCAAAGAGACGGTACAAAACATCCTGGTCTTCCGCCTTGCCAACGGCATTTTCGAGCCAGTGTGGAACCGTCGTTATGTTGATAACGTACAGATTACCGTGGCGGAAAACTTGGGACTTGAAGGACGTGGCGGCTACTATGAGGAGTCGGGGGCAATTCGCGATATGGTGCAGAACCATATGCTGCAATTACTCACACTCGTTGCGATGGAACCGCCCATTGCCTTTGATGGTAACTCGGTACGTGATGAAAAAGTGAAAGTATTACATGCTCTGCAACCGCTTGCGGGACGCGATGTACAGACGCATACCATTCGTGCTCAGTATGGCCCTGGCTGGGTTGCAGGTCATCAAGTTCCCGGCTACCTGCAAGAAAAAGGGGTATCACCTACCTCAACAACCGAGACCTATATGGCAATGAAGATGTATATTGATAACTGGCGTTGGGCCGGAGTTCCCTTTTACCTGCGCACAGGCAAGCATCTTCCCAAACGCGTTACCGAGATTGCGATTCAGTTTAAACAAGCACCGCTTATGATCTTTAAGCGCACAAACGAGGCTCAGGGCCAGATGGAACCAAACGTTCTCACACTGCGTATTCAGCCAGATGAAGGCATTTCGCTCAAGTTTGGTGCAAAAGTTCCAGGTACGGACCTGCAGATTCGCCCTGTGAATATGGACTTTTTCTATGGCTCTTCCTTTGTACGACAACAACCAGAGGCATACGAGCGGCTCATCCTCGACTGTATGCTTGGTGACGCCACGCTCTTCACACGACGTGACGAGGTAGAAGCGGCATGGACGTTCATACAAGGCATCCTTGACGAGTGGAAGAACGAGCCACGCGAGTCGATCTTGACATATGAGTCCGGCACATGGGGTCCCCAGTACGCCGATGAGTTCATTTGGCGCGATGGGCATAGATGGCGTCGTCCATAGATGTACCCATTTGCCCTTCACAAGATGACTCGTGCTGACGAAAATACATTACAATGGTGTATAGCAGTATGAACAACGACGTTCATAACGATGAAGGGGAAATGTGAATGGTCAAGGATACCTCTGATTTGGTAGGACCACGCCTACCTTGGGCTGGGAAGCAGGTACCTACAGCACACGTCGATGATGAGCTAGCTCATCTTTGGCGTATGTCTTCCGACAATGTACGTACTAGTCAAAATGTCAATGTGCGTACCAGTGTGTTGAACCTCGTTGTGTGTGTTTCTGATGTCGAAGCAGCACAACGCGCAAGCACACTTATACGCGATCTCTCCAGTACGCATATTGCCCGTGTCACTATACTTATTCTTGATAGTGACGCTCCCGATATGGTGGCAACGTGGATCACAACACGCTCGTTTCCCGTCATTTCTGACGTGACACGTCACACCTTCGAGCAAGTCACACTCATGGCTCACGGTTCTGCGGTTCGTTCTATCGCCAATATCGCGCAACCTCTGATCAAACCTCATCTTCCTGTTTATCTGTGGTGGCTGAACGATCCACCACATAATCCTGCTCTATTTGAGGCTCTTTCAAAATTAAGTAGCAGAATCATTGTTGATTCTAGCAGCTTTATAACACCAGAAGAGAGCATACGTACACTTTCAACGCTTGCACAAACATTTCCAGAAAGCGGACTAAGCGATCTCAATTGGGGACGCATTACTCCTTGGCGTGAACTGGTCGCGCAATTCTTTGACGCCTTAGAGTACAGACCTTATCTCGCTGGCATTTCCACTATCGAGATCGAACACGCTGCCGGACCATTTGCAGAGCTTACACGAACTGAACAAGGAGATGTTTCGCCAAATGCAACATGTGCTCTTCTGCTCGCGGGTTGGCTAGAAATGCAGCTCGGTTGGCACTACGATCCCAACACTGCAAATCCACAAGATGAGCATGATTCAGCTACTGGCACTCACATTTGGCACATGATACGTCCTACGGGTGCACTTGCAGCACTACCACCAAACACAAATGGAAGTAAACCTGCGCGAGCAAGTAGCCGTACACAAGCAAATCTCTATATTCGTCCTCGTGTCCGTTCCGATATGCGCCCCGGTTCTCTCTGCATGGTTCGGATAACTGGTACCGCTGGTGGCAAACGAGCCATCTTCACCATCAATCGAGAAGACAACCCAGACCACGTCCTTACTTCAGTCGCACTCGAACATGAGATACGCCCACAACGCACTGTGAGCACGGCGGCAACACGCAAGGTAAGTACTCTCTTGCATGACGAACTAGAAATCATCAGCCGCGATCATCTCTATGAAGAGACGCTGCAAGAGGTACGCGAACTACTGTCATGAATAAAGTAGGTAG
>CAXUHF010000029.1:0-32259 GCA_964250765.1 uncultured Ktedonobacteraceae bacterium
CGATCAAAGCGGGTCAGTCTCTATTTAATTGTCTTACCTCTAAGGATAACAGCATAAGAAGTGGATGTCAATTTAATTTTTGGCAATATGTGACAAATAATATGTAGAAAATGACCATAATGTGCTGAGTGTCTCTACTCAATCCACTCATCCGAAATGCTTTTACCAAATTCCCTGTATCTCTCATTTGCATTAATGATAATCAAATTCTCTTTTGCTCTCGTTATAGCTGTATAAACAGCGTTATCGTGAAGCTCTTCATCTCCGTAAATTGATGAGGGAATAATGAGAATGACATTTGGCACTTCCCAACCTTTAAAGCTATGAATTGTTGACATTTTTAACCGACTGTCACCCATCCGAAATGCTTTTTTATGCGGATGATATTTTTTTTCGTCTTCATCTTCAAAAACGTGATTTACCCCAATGTTCTTCGACTCGAAATGCTTTATACAAGTAAAACCAAAGTATATATTGGGTAATAAAATTGCAATATCTGAAGGATGTTTATATGTTGCTTGATTTTTTATAATTTCAAACGCCTCATCCACTTTATCAATCCAATTATCTTTAATGTTCCACCAAACTACATGGTCATGAAATTGGTTAAAAAGCTCTCGCCTTTCAATTTTACCAACTTTAATCTCTTGGTTGAGATTAAAATCTCTCCCGAACTGAATAGAAATTTTTGCAATTTGCTCTGGCAATCTAATTATTTTTTTTAGCTCAATCCATTTATCATCGAAATTCTCAACTCCGCTTCGCCTTTTGTCAAGCCATTCAGTCTTTCTTCCATAAATATTCTGTTTCTTGTCACATACCACAACAACCTCATCTCGCGTTGTAAGAAAGTGGCAAAGCATAATATACCACTCGACATAAAAATCTTGTCCCTCATCAATCAGAATTGCATCATACTTAACATACTCTTTTTCATATATAACTTCTAATACCTTTTTGGGCACTAATTCTCTAAATATATCTTCGACATCAGCTTCATCTCTAGGCCATTTTTCGTCAAACTCATTTAAGATATCCTTACAAAAACCATGAAAATAGGTAATAGTTACATTACTCCAACTAAAATCGAATGGACTTCGCTGCACCATATCACGTATAACGTGACAAAGTGTAAGGTTGAATGTAAGAACTAGAACACGATAACCCTGCGAAGCTAATTTACTTGCTCTATAAGCTAGAACTTGTGTCTTTCCACTTCCTGCAACACCTCTAACCCTATAGTGTCCAGGGGTTGGTTCAGAAAATTTTTTCTGATCGGTAGTAAGTGGAATAGCTATTCCCTGATCAATCGAATGAAATGGAGGGTTTAACCAAAACAATAACTCTTTGTTCCAATCTTTTTGCCAATATTTGCTTTGATGCATAAAGCTATCTGGAACAACTGCAAATAGCTTATCTTTTAATAACGAGTCATATCCGATTATAGGAAATTTGGAAGTATCTTTGACCTGCGCCTTAAATGCTTCTTGAGCTTGTAGTGTTGTAAACTTGTGAAAGTAAACCGCTGTTTTGATTACAGTATAGTAATTAGTATCATTATCAATACTTTCTCCAATATGTGGAATTAATTGACTGTATATTTTTTCTTTATAGTATTCCACTTGTCTAATTGGTGATTTCTTATTATAACTTCCCCTACTAGCAATATAGCTACCAAAATTCCAGTCTTTCACTTCAAAAATTTGAACACCGACACAGGGATTTAAGATGACAATATCTGGTCTGCTTCCGTTTAAGTAAGGCTGAACAAAAATTAGCCATCCATTGTATAGCGTTAGATCATTGGTTTGGCATGATGTGTCTCTCTTCAAATTATCATCCAGAAATTTAAGTAAAAATAATTCTCCCTCAGTCAATGGTTGCTTAAATTGCTTGATTTGTTCCCATGATGGAATAACTCTATTAAACATAAATACCCTTCAACCTCCCAATTTCGTATCATCTGCGATACAAGGACTTCTAGTTTTTGATTATACAAAAATCAATATTTCCTATATATCGAACATATAAATGATGATATACAATGATTTTTGTATATATACTATTTTTACTTTTATAACGTGCAAAAAGGCGACTGATAACTTGTATATAGCTATAGCTGTCCTTAAGCAATATAAGAATGAGGTATAACCGTTAGGAAGTTGTGCTTGGACTGAACAGCCTTATTCGAGGAAAGCTCTGTTAATCATAACTATTCAGCTGCTGATAAAAGTGGCAAAGAAGAATAAATTTGAACAAACACGTATTGGGTCAGAAACACTGAGAAGGTCAAAGTGGAGTATGCAATACCAGTAAAAGGAACCATTCTCGTCTACCAACATAACAGTGTGCAAATCACCGATGAGTTTATAGACCTCAATCGGTAGTAGTTCTCTAATGACTGGTGAGACAAGTTGGGTTCCTTTTATAAGTTGAAAACTGTACTTACTCGCTTTACCATTTCAATTGAAATGACTTAGCGTTCTCTTGCTTTCCCAGATGCTTGCTGTAAATGACCTCTGAGTTCATGATGGTGCGGTTGAGACCTATCGGCAACCGAGCTGAGTGGCTCAGCAACGGACTCAAGCGATTGACCCTCAGAATTGATTCCAAACAGTATCTCGACGATGCCGCCCAGGATCATGATGGCTGCTCCGATAAGGTAGCCAATAAAGAGTCCTGTATTACTCGAACCAGTTCCGATAAGTGCTCCATACAGCAATGGACCTATCGCACCAGCAATCTGCGCGATGGCGAAGAATACCGCAATGGCTTCGGCGCGTATCTCGATTGGGAATATCTCACTGACCGTGAGGTAGCCTGAACTCGCTCCGGCGGAGGCGAAGAAGAAGATGACGACCCACGCGATTGTCTGCGTCAATGCATTCAGTGCTCCAATATCAAACAACCAAGCAGCCACTGCTAGCAGAACACCGGATAGAATGTATGTACCCGCAATCATCTTCTTTCGTCCCAGCGTGTCAAAGAGCCTGCCCAGCAGAAGCGGCCCCGCCAAATTGCCGACGGCGAACGCAATACCGTACCAGGGTACCTGAGTTGGGTTCACGTGGTAGAATCTCGTGAGCACGATGGCATAGGTGAAGAAGATCGCGTTGTACAGAAACGATTGAGTGATCATCAATGAAGCACCAAGGATGGCACGTTGTGGATACTTCTGAAACACAACGCGGAGGAGCATGAAGTAGCCATATAGCTTTTCTGGCTGTATCTGCATTGCGGAACTGTCATCAATTGGCTCAAGTGTTTGTCCAGACTTCTTCGCCTCCTCCTCTATACCTCGAATCACATCCTCTGCCTCTTGTTCGCGCCCATGAGTGAGGAGCCAACGCGGACTTTCGGGAAGATTGCGACGGACGAACACAATCACTATTGCGAGAACCGGACCAAGCAGGAATGCTAGGTGCCAGCCGAGCGGCACGGGTATCAAGTTAAGAAATAGCAAAGATGCAAACGTCCCAAGAATCGAGCCAGCCCAGTACGTTCCGTTGACTCCGATATCGACACGACCACGATAGTGTGCTGGCATCATCTCGTCAATTGCCGAGTTGATGGCGGCATACTCACCTCCGATGCCGAGACCAGCGACAAAGCGTGTTGCATAGAAGAAGAGAACCCAGAACAGACCTTGACCAAAGGTAAAGGCCGAAAGTCCACTACCGACTAGATACACGCCCAGAGTAATTATAAACAGCGTGCGTCGCCCCAACTTGTCCGAAAGCCTTCCAAAGTAGAGCGCACCGACCACCTCACCGATGAGATAGATAGTTGCGATCAGTCCCACCTGAGTTGGTGTGAGATGGAGCGTGTTGGACTGAGTAAGAACGCCAGTGATTGAGCTGGCAATTGTGATCTCCAAGCCATCAAGTACCCATGCAACTCCGAGTCCAAGGATCATACGCGTGTGAAACGGCGACCATTTCAAGCGATCAATGCGCATAGGAATGGTGGTGCTAATAGGTTTGTCTACTACTGTACTGTCGCTCATGATAGCCTCCTCTTGTGCTCATTCACAAGTTGCTCAATGCATATCAATCTTCCCCAAACAGCTGGCAGAGGTAATTGGTTGTTGTCCTCTGCCTCATAGTGAAAATCCTCACAGGAACTTGTTAGTTCCAGAACGCGCTACATCACAATATATTTATGAATAACACTCTTTCGCGTTACAATTGGTTTCAGTGCAAAAGCAATGCAATCGCGGCTCTTGGTGTTTCAGGCATTGTCATCTGGATTGGCATACGACTTGCGAAAGAGACGATTGATACGCTCGTTGATCGTGCTCCCGATGAGCTTGCTCCACAGATACCCCGAAGCGTAGAATGTCCTCTCCTTCGTCACAACCTGCTAGGATAAGCCAGAACGCAGAAACTCCAGCAAGCTCTCTATGTCAAGCATATATTCTGATGACACTTTCTTTTCGAGCAGCTCGTACACATGAGCAATATATAACACTGTCACATAGCGCGTCAGTTTCTCAAGAGTAATGTCGCTACAAACGTCGCCTTGCTGTTGACCACGCACCAATATCGTCTGTATCATATCAAGAAAGTCGGTATCTTTGTTGATATCAACATTCTGAGGATGAGGCTGCAAAACTTCCTGCTGTAAAGCCTGAAGTGCACGAACTGTTTCAGGAAATTGGAAGATATGTTCATAGATACTCGTGAAGAGAAAACGCAGAGCTTGAAGCGTTGATGGATGAGTATCCATATACACAGTCACCTCTGGTTGTACCCGCTCAACATATCGCTGTTTCAAAAATGGGAGCCACAATGAGCCTTTCGTGGGAAAGTAATTAAATAAGGTACCACGACTCGTTTCGGCCTTCTCAGCAATCTCTTCCATCGTCGTTTGCTCATATCCAACTGTCCGAAACAGCTCAAAAGCAGCTTCCTGGATACGCTGGAGAACCCGTTGCTTATTACGTTCCCGTAACGGAACACGCTCGACTTCCTGTTTTTTCATGCATACCATTCTTTCCTAAACGCGTACGAGAAAAACAGAGACCGAGCAACAATACCCATGCTGTTCTGCTCAATCTCTGTTCCTCGCTGCACATGTGACGCGATGAGAGACACAACACTCTTTAGTTCCTAGAAGACAGATTAGAAGGCGACAGGTAAGCTCGTGATGCCATGCAAGCCAAAACCACCATTCCAGATGACAGCATCACGAGGTATCGCAAGCCGCAAATCTGGCAAGCGTCGGAGTAGCGTCGTGAAGGCGATATCACCTTCCAGTCTCGCCAGGGGTGCACCCAAGCACACATGAATTCCCTGTCCAAAGGCAACATGACGATTGAGGCTTCGCGCGATATCCATCTCTTCTGGCTGCGTGAATTGGGACTCGTCGCGATTCGCCGAACCCAGCATCGTCAGCACCATATCGCCTTTCCGAATTTGTTGACCACCCAGCATTACATCCTCAGTCGCGTAGCGAGGTGCAGGCGAGAGAACAGGACCATTGTAGCGCAAAAACTCTTCCACCGCTGTGGGCACGAGACTAAGATCAGCTCTTAAATGCTGCAATTGCGCAGGATAGTCGAATAACATCAGCGTCCCATTACCAATCAAGTTCGACGTTGTTTCGTGCCCAGCAAAAATGAGCAACGCGATCATCGAGAGCAGTTCATCCTCATTAAGCCGATCACCAGCCTCTTCGAGCTGAACAAGCTGGCTGATCAAATCCTCCTGTGGATGCACTCGTTTCTCTGCAATGAGCTGGTTGAGATAGTCTACAAACTTCTGTGTGATCAACACATGAGAGGAATCCTGACGCATGACTCCCCCACCAACAAACAGCTCAGACCATTCCCGAATAAGAGTTTGTCCCTCCGATGGCACTCCCAACATCGTCGAGATCACCGCGATCGGTAGAGGAAATGCATACTCATTCACCAGGTCCATATGCCCTCGGTTCTGGACATGATCCAGCAATTCATCGGCAATCTGCTGGATGCCGGGACGTAAGCTTTGGATATACTTGGGCGTAAAGACCTTGGAAACGAGACTTCTCAAACGTCGATGATCTGGCTCATCAACGGCAATCATCGAGTGACCCAGGAGTCCTCCTTGAAGTCCTTTTTCTACAAGACTCTGCGGAGAAGATGATTGCTCATCATCGTGCGAGATAGTTGAGGGATCGACGGTAAAGAGCTGATTTTTCAAGACCTGAACGGCTTCCTCAAGCCGTGTCACTATCCAAACTGGTGGTGCACCAGGCCCAAACGCTACAGGTACAGCAACTACAGCTCCTGTTGAGCGCAACTGTGCAAACAGAGGAAACGGATTGGCAGTAAACTCATTGCTAAAAAGAGCAGGAGGGATGAACCCTCCTGGTCCAACGTTCTCACCTGAGTTATTCATGTATATTCCTCATTTCTTAAACTCGACTTAATATTTTACTCACACTAAACTCATACTAAATATAATATTTTGGGAGTATAGTGTCAAGAGTTAGCACAAAACATGTATTTTATGCGTCGAGATATACCTAGTGAGTACGTTAAGTTAGTTCTTAAAATCTATAAATACAAGCGAGAACACCCGTTTCGTTCTAGGGGACAGGATGAAAGCGTCGTCTCTTTCCAGCATACCCTTTTGTGCTACCGCTTGATATTCTACACAGTATGTGCTATCATGTAGACATGAGCACAAAACATCAACGAGCGTACAAATATCGCTTCTATCCAAGCGATGAACAAAAACATATCTTGGCCCGTACCTTCGGGAGTTGTCGCTTTGTCTACAATTGGGCATTGCGAGAACGGACTGATGCGTATTACAAGCATGGTGAACGTTTGTCCTACAAAGATATGGCGCACCGTTTGACAGTGTTAAAACAGCAAGAAGCGTATATATGGCTTGGTGATGTTGCAAGTGTTCCCCTCCAACAATCGCTTAGGCATCTCGACAAAGCAATGGTCAATTTCTTTGAGGGACGTGCTGACTACCCAGCATTTAAGAAAAAAGGCAATCAACAATCTGCTACCTACGTAGGAACAGCCTTTACCCTCAAAGGCACGACCCTCACTGTTGCTAGAATGTCTACCCCTTTAGATATTCACTGGTCACGCCCACTGCCAGAAGGATGTACCCCTTCATCTCTCACCATTACCAAAGACGAAGCCAATAGATACTTTGTCAGTATCTTAGTGGAAGAGGACATCAAGCCCTTACCCATCGTCAATAAGCAAATAGGGCTTGATTTGGGACTCAAGAGTATGGTGATCACCAGTGATGGACATACCTATGGTAATCCGAGGTTCTTTGCTCAAGACGAAAAGAAGCTAGCCAAGCTCCAACGTCGTTATACCAGAAAGAAAAAGGGGTCAAGGAACTGTGACAAAGCCCGTCTCAAAGTTGCACTTCTGCATAAGAAGATTGCAGACCGGAGACGGGACTATCAGCACAAACTCTCGACAACCATCATACGCGAGAACCAAGTCGTCTGTGTCGAGAGTTTACAGGTCAAGAATATGGTCAAAAATCACTCTCTTGCAAAGGCCATCTCTGATGTAGGTTGGAGTGAGTTTGTGAGGCAATTAGAGTACAAAGCCACATGGTACGGGCGGAGCATCGTCAAGATCGACAAGTGGTATCCGTCCTCCAAACGCTGTCATGCCTGTGGACATATTCTCGACTCACTCACGCTTGATGTACGAGCATGGACATGTCCTGAATGTCGCATGTTCCATGACCGTGATATCAATGCTGCAAAGAACATTTTGGCCGTGGGACTCACGGTTGCTGCTTGTGGAGAGGCTATAAGACCTGGACGGGTGAAAACTCGCACAGGCAAGTCTTGTTGAAACAAGAAAGCCTAGTCGTGAGGCTAGGAATCTCATCCCCTTCTAGGGGATTGAGCGGATGTCAAGCTATTATAGAGTGTAAAGTTACTCACGCTATTTAAAACTCATGGAGATATTACATGTCTACCTCTGCCAACCGTGTGTCAACCTTTGGTACAACTGTCTTTACCGAAATCAATATGCTTGCACAGCAATATGGCGCACTTAATTTAGGTCAGGGAAAGCCCGATTTTGACACTCCCTCCGATATTGTGCAACAACTGACGCAAGCAGCACAGTCGGGCCAGTATAATCAATATGCACCTGGTCCTGGCAGTTCTTCATTGCGTCAGGCTGTCGCCGATCACGCGGCACGTTTTTATAACATGGACATTCACCCCACCAATGGCGTTGTTGTCACGTCGGGTGCGACGGAGGGCATTCTCGCAGCAATTATGGGCCTTGTCGATCCAGGCGATGAAGTGATCGTGATTGAGCCATTTTACGACTCTTATGTTCCAGGAATCATTATGGCAAACGCGGTTCCTGTCTATGTTTCCTTACATCCTCCGACATGGACGTTTGATGCTGACGAACTTCGCGCTGCCTTCACATCAAAGACACGCGCGATTATTCTCAATACTCCTCATAACCCTACAGGTCGCGTCTTTACTCATCAAGAGTTAACCATGATTGCTGAATTGTGTATTGAGCATGATGTGACAGTTATCTCTGATGAAGTGTATGAGCACCTGCTTTTTGGAGGCGCGCAACATATTCCTATTGCCACACTACCAGGAATGTTCGAGCGTACCGTAACGGTCAGTAGCGCGGGTAAATTGTTTAGTGCGACAGGCTGGAAAATTGGCTGGGTGTATGGAACGCCTTCTCTGATTGAAGGGGTCATGCGTGCCCACCAGTTTGTAACCTTTTCGGTCCATTATCCGTCACAAGAGGCAATGGCATATGCACTTAACCTGCCAGCGACATATTATCAAGAATTTCAAGCGATGTATGAGAGCAAGCGTCAACTTATGCTTACCGCGCTCATAAGCGGTGGCTTGTCATGTACCGCACCAGAGGGTACGTACTTCGTCATGGCAGACTTTTCAGACGTTTTTCAGGGCACATCACTCGCATTTACACAGTATTTGATACAAGAAGTTGGCGTGGCTTGTATCCCACCGGACACGTTTTACGGTCGGGAACACACACATATTGGCAAGAATTATGTACGTTTCGCGTTTTGTAAAAGTGATACACTCTTGCAACAAGTCCATACGAGACTAGCACAATTGCAGAAAAATACAGCCACAACGTTATAAAAAACTGGGATGCGACGTTGTAATAGATAACACGAACTAGTGAGAGAAGAGGTAATCGGCAAAGCGATGGCTAGCAATAGAGGAGACCTTACAGGCAGAACACTCGGCACATGTGTCCTTGAAAATCTTGTCGGACAAGGTGGTATGGGAGCAGTATACCTCGCGCATCAAACTCGACCAGCGCGTAGGGTTGCGGTAAAGGTGTTGCTACCAAATACCGCCATGAGTAGCGATGTATATCAAGCATTTCTTGCACGCTTCCGCCGTGAGGCTGATGTTGTAGCAAAACTCGAACACGTCAATATTATGCCGATCTATGAATACGGCGAGCAAGATAATTTGGCATATTTAGTCATGCCGTATCTTACAGGTGGCAGTTTACGTGAAGTATTGCAACGACAAGGTGCACTCCCACTTGAGCAGGCCGCAACATATTTGGAACAAGCAGCGTCAGCACTTGATTATGCACATGGACAAGGCGTTATCCACCGCGACTTGAAGCCCGCCAATTTCTTGTTAGCCTCGGATGGTAGATTGGTGCTCGCTGACTTTGGTATAGCCCGTATTATGGAAGATACCTCTAACAACTCTGGGTTAACCAGTACTGGCATGATTATTGGCACTCCTGAGTATATGGCACCAGAGATGGTCAATGGCGATCAGGTCGATTATCGTGCCGATATCTATGAACTTGGGGTTGTACTCTTTCAAATGCTTAGTGGGCATGTACCGTTTAGAGGAACAACACCTATTGTCGTCATTACCAAGCACATGCAAGAGGCATTACCTTCTCTAAATCAACTTAATCCAGCCATTCCTGCCCCTGTAGATGCCGTTATACAAAAGGCAACAGCTAAGAGACGTGAAGATCGTTATCCATCGGTGAGTGCTTTTGCACGCGATTTCCGCAGAGCAATAAGTCAGGCACCTGCACCGTATATTCCCTATGTCGTTGATATACAGAACAATCCCGCATTTTCAGCAGAACCGACTGTTGCTCAGGCAACACAAAGACAATACAATACATCATCGCCTCAACAGGAGCCACTGTATTATAATCAAGGGAGTCCAACTGGTCAGCAGATGAACACGTATGGAAACTACCAACAACCGATTGCTCCTCCATATAGTACACCTTCTGGTATAACACCACCCTATAAACCATCTACACAAAATAACGCTCGCCCTCTTCTTGTCATTCTAGGAGTTCTTGTTGCACTTATCCTGGTCATTGCTGGAGTCTCTGCGGGTATCATCTTGAATAACAAAAATCAACAAGGAAATACAGGGATAACGCCAACTACAGGAATTCCTACACAGGGAACAGCACAGGCAACGGCTACGAAGGCACCGACGCCAACACCGTCTCCAACAAAGCAGCCTACGGTAGCCCCTACTCCTACACTTAAACCTACGATGGCTCCAACACAACCTGCTACGGTTCCCGTTGGCAATCAATTATATGCGGCTGCAAGCCCTGGTGCTGGTTGTGACTCAGGTAGCGGGAAATGGGATAATTCTAATGGTATACAGGTTTCTTGTCAAAACGGGAAAACTTCGCTCAACAATCCTACACAATCACTTGGTGGTACATTCTTGACATCTATTCCAGGGCAAACATATCCTTCTAACTATGTGGTACAGGTACAATTACAACAAGACCCTGCATCAAATGCTGATTTTGGTGTTTACTTTCGTAACCAACCTGGAAACCAGCCTGGCACCTACGCATTTCTTATTCACTCCGATGGTACATGGGGAGCGTATGTATACGATAATACTACAGGCAAGGCTACACGATTCAAACGTGGAACGCTAGGATCGGACATTCATGCTGTAGTTACACTCGCAATTGTAGTCACTGGAAATGATTTCGCGTTCTATGCCAATGGCAATAGACTCGCAGGTGCTTTCAGCCAAAGATATTCGGCAGGAACTGCTGGCATCGCGTTAGATCAAGGGGCAACGGTAACAGCAAACAATTTTGAACTTTATACACCCGCTTCTTAAACTACCCGAAGTAGGTGTATAAATATGCTCTCAGCATTGAGAATCATGCAAGATTCTGGCTGCCTCAGATGGACTATCGACTGAGACGCAGAACAGCTTTGCCGATGAATTGTCTTTGCAGCAAGCGTTGTGCAATATCACCAATATCGTGCCAGGAAGCCTCCACCTCGATTGATGTCCGCAATCGTTGCTCTGCTACCATTTGCGCGAGCCAGGCCAGATCTTCAGACGCAGCACGACGATCTAATTCTGCAAACATCCTCAGCTTGTAGAGGGTAATTCCCCCTGGAACCATGAAATTTCTGAGATCAAGAGTGACTTCTGGAGATGCCGACCAGCCCAGTGTGACGCAGGTTCCCCCTGGTGCCAGCAGAGAGAATGCACTCGCTAGTGCTTGTCCACCAAGTGACTCGATAATCAAGTGGTACGGGCCATAGGCACGCGCAAGCGAGAGATCGTCCCCCACAATCACCTCATCGGCTCCCGCCTCTCGTACGAGCACCTCGTTGCGAGCTTGGCGAGCGGTACCGACGACAGAGGCACCGCTGAGCCTGGCGAGCTGATGCGCGAAGAGTCCCACCCCACCAGTGGAACCAGTAATTAACACGCGCTTGTGCAGGAGCGGCCCACCTTTCTCAAGTGCCCAGAGTGCGGTGAGTCCAGCCGTCGGTAAGGTGGCCGCCTGAGCAAACGTCACGCTTGCAGGAAGTTCGGCTAGCCTGTTCGTAGGAACCGCCACCTGCTCAGCCCATGAACCTGCATCAACCAAAGCCATCACTCGGCTCCCGACCTTCGGTCCTGTTCCATTGGCTGCTTGCGTGATGACGGTTCCGGCCAGATCCCAACCGAATCGCGAACCCGCTTCGGCCATCATGGCAAACATCACTTCTCCTCGATTCAACGAAATGGCCTCCACCTGAACAAGCACTTCCGACGGGTCGGCCTGGGGTGCTTCGACCTCTTTGATGGCAAGCCGCCCTGGAATCTCAGGATCAACAACTATCGCACGTATGAAACTCATATATCTCATCCCTTTCTCTGATAGCAATGTGGGAACATCCCCCATTAGACGTAGGGTTGGGCGCGCGGTTGTATGACCACTTCACACGCCTCGCAGCAACTCTGGAACCACTGAAAAAATAGAGCAGCTTCTAGCACTGTAATTTGACCTGTTCATACGCAATAACTTTAGCATGTACTACGAGGGACACGTGAAAATATCATATATTTTCACGTGTCCCTCGTAGTACATGCTAATATTACACTACACTTTTATTGCTATACGCTTGCGTAACATCCTGTACCGACCCAATGAGCTTTTGTGCTACCAGAAATTTCTCCATTGAGAACCAGGTAGCACTATCGTTGTTACCCAGTTGTCCGTTACCCTGCCATATTGGAATTGTTGCCTTCAATACACTAAGCGTTTGAGTGGTATCCGTCAGACCGGGAATGAATGGCTTACACAGCGTCACCGCGCCCGCTGGGTCAGCAATGACATCTTTTAGTCCCTTTAACGTTGCCTGTACGAAATCTCGTACCATCTGTGGCTGACTGGCATAGGTATCCTCTGTTGTTATAATGCCATTTGAGACAAGAGGCTGGTGATCGGAAACATCGAATGTACGGACATCAAAGCCCTTCTTTCGTAATTGAAGTGGCTCATTGTTCGAGTAACCTACCACGGCATCTACTTTGTGGCCTATCAGAGCCGCGACTTGCGTGAAACCGATTGATTGTACTTTTACATCAGCTAGCGAGAGTTTGGCACTATACAGCAAAGCTAACAAGCCAGTGTATGTCGAGCCATATGGACCAGGAACACCAATCGTGTGTCCTTTAAGATCAGCGAGTGTCTTGATAGAAGAACTAGCTGGCACAATCAAGCTCACAGGATATTTCTGAAAAATGGTGGCGACATCAATAGCTTTGATATGTTTATCGCGTGCCTGCAACGTTTCATCTCCGCCTGCAAAGACAAAGTTGTTTTTGCCCGCAACCATTGAACCGATCAAATCAGGCACAATTCCTTGATTGAAGGTTACATTCAAACCTGCTGCTTTATAATAACCTTTGCTTTGAGCGACGTAAAATGGCGCAAATTGAATATCAGCAATGTAGCCAAGCCCGATAGAGATATTTTTGGCTGTGGGCTGCGCTGGTGCACTTCCTACGCCAGTTGTTGTGCTGCTACTACCACATGCACTGAGCAAGAGCGCGAACAACAGACTCATAGACAAAATTGGCAAAAGGGTAACTGGACGATGACGAATAGGCATCGAGGTGTTTCTCCATTTTCTCGAAATGTTCTCTTAATAAAGAATTTCAGCAAGTTTCACTAACAGCCACGTCGCGCTATAGTACAATGCAGCCAGGACAGCAAGCACAATAACGGTGGCGAACATCAATGGCGTGTCGTACTGATGCTGGCCTTGCAGAACAAGAGAGCCAAGCCCTGCCGCACCACCACTGACAAACTCGCCCACTACCGCGCCTGTAATCGACAGCGTTAAGCCTGTGCGTACTGCTGCAAGTAACGAAGGCAAAGCTAGCGGAAACTCAATATAAGCGAGTAATGACCAGCCAGAAGCTCCTTCAACTCGTGCAGCATCAGTCAGAGCAGAGTCAATGGTCTGCACACCAAGAATAGTGTTTATCACCATTGGAAAGAGCACAACCAGCATACAAATCACCATGATTGGCAACAGCCCATACCCTAACCACAGAATCAAGAAAGGTGCCACTATGAGCGCTGGGATAGCCTGACCAGCCGATAAGTATGGCTGAAGCATGGCAGCTAAGATGCGCGACTTCGCAATTCCATATCCTAGTGGTAATGCGACGCCAACCGCAAGCAAGAAACCAAAAAGGCTCTCTTGCAGTGTGACAACAAGCGCATCCCTAAGATACATTCCAGAACCAAGACCATCTGCTAAACGTGCCAAAACATCGCCGGGAGTGGGTAAGAAGAGACTCGAAACGTGACCAGCAGTTGTACTCACGTACCAACTTATGAGGATCAGGACAGCCAGCACTAGTGGTGGCAGGATTAAGAGGACCTGCCCTGTCGCGTTTCGACGAGAAGTACGCACATTGTCTGTACGTATTGGACGTTGCTGCAAGTCATCCTGTGCTTGAGCATACGTTTGTCGCACCGTTACAGGTGCATCTTTTGCCGTAGAAGTTGTAACACTCATTAGACTTCCCTTAGTCATAGCTATACTGACTGTTTATCCAAAAAAGCAGGAAAACCGTCAATTCAACTGACACTTGGGAGGCATGTAGGGAGGTACAAGAAAATCGTTCGTGCATACAAGGTATACACTAGTAGACCTATTACAACTCTGTAACAGGACACAGCGATTTCCATTTAAACCTTCTCCCATCCAGACTATACTGTCGGCTTCGGAATCACACCGAATCCTGTCCACAATAACGTTTTACAACGATATATGTAAACTCGCGGGCTTAGCACATATACCACGCACATGTACTTCACCGCCGATCGGGAATTGCACCCTGCCCCGAAGGTCTCTAGGGATAAGTATGCCACAAAAGCAGGGGCGAGTGCAAGAGGAAAATTTATTAGTAGACACTTCATAAACGAAAGTGATAGTATTTAAAGTACATCGAGTAGTGCAACAACATCGTTATAACTACTGTTGCATGTATCACTATCTTCTAAGCAACCAAAAATAAAAGGGGAAAAATAATGAATGGGCAGAAACAGATAGAAAACGATTCAAACAGCCCTGCCAACTCTCGCTGGCTCCTCATCGCACTTGGAAGTATAGGCACTCACCAAGTCCAAAGCTTCCTTATTGAACCAAATGAACGCATCTTTAGAATTGTAGTGGCAACATTTATGGGGCTTACTTGGATGAGCAGAGTCTTACCAAACCGAGTGCGCGGTGTCCTTTGGATGGTTCTGAGCATACCAGTGATATTTGGCTCTTTCGCCGGTCATCTCGTTCCAATTGTCCGTGAGCGACGTGTTCCACCTGCAAGCGAAACAGCACCTTTCAATCTTGCCGGAAGTGTACTCTTGTTCGTGCTTGGTGCTGCCTTAGCCCTTCCTAGTTCGTCCAAAAACAAAAGTACCTCTAAAATATAGAGATACTCAACGCCCTAACAAAAGAAGTAGACAACAAGAATTTTCTTTGTCGTCTACTTCCCAACTTGCTTTATCGGTTCTTTGCAAGATGAAACTCTTCGGCATACTCATACTCGTACTTCTTGCCCATTTCCTTACCAAAGTCTCGTATCATCTGCTCCACTTCTATCGTTCCGTTCTCGAATTGACTGACATGCGCACGTAACGCCTGCATCTTGATGTCTATCACTGGTGTGATATCAACCGCGAAGTTTTGTACGGGCGCAGCAGCAATATAGACTTCCGAAACTTTATGTGGTTTAAGACCTTCTTGCATCAGTTCTGGAAAATCCCAGGGATTTTGTGATGCCGGGTAGATAGCTTCTAGCGTCGCACGTCCAGCAGTAAGATGATCTCGATGATCCCGTTGCAGGATATATTCTGGTGTCCATGAGCGGTCTGGCGATTGACAAATCACACGTGAAGGCTTGTGAGTGCGTAACAGACGCACAATATCCCGACGCATCTCTAGCGATGGCTCCAACTGTCCATCTGGATAGCCAAGAAAGTAGACATCTTTTAGACCAAGTACCTTACCAGCATTCCTTTGCTCCTGCTTGCGCGTCTCGACGATATGCTGCCGCGCCTCAGAACTCACATCCGTTGCATTATCAGAACCACCGCTGCCACCATCGGCACAGATGACATAGTAGGCATCCCAGCCATCACACACCCATGTCGCAATAGTACCTGCACACGCGAACTCGGCATCGTCCTCGTGCGCCATGACGACCATCACAACCTTGTTTTGCTCAGACTCGCTCATATGGACATCCTTAATCTTTTTCGAGTAGGACGAGTAGCAAGCCACCAACCACAGAAAGATTTTTCAGGAATTGACCTCGTTGCATTGCACGTCCTTGTGGTGCTGTCTCTTGCCAGAAAGCATGCCCGACAAGCGTTGTAGGTACAAGTGAAGCTATCAATCCAAGGGCCGCAAGCTTCGGCAAGAAGCCAACAGCTAATGCTGTCCCCCCAACAACCATTGCAGCCCCATTGAAGATGACAGCCTGTCTCGGAGCCGGAATACCTGCCTTATCTACCATTGTAACACGCGCACCCGGTTCTGCAAACGCACCATACCCATTTATGATAAATATACCTGCTAATGATGAATGACCGAGTGTCTTAAGAAGTGACATAGCCTTCTTCCTCCCTAGTATCATAGAATAAAAAAGCAACAATTTTTGTTTTCCACTTTATACGTGTCTCTGTATTCTTATAACGCGCTTAGGAGCGCGTTCAAGTTTCACTGTGTGACACGCTACTATAAAGTACTACCAATCCTGAGTCGAGCTAACACTTTATTTTGTGTAGTATTATCTCTTTGAGGTTAATCATACACGACGAGGAGCTACATGGCAACTGAACTACGCATACTACCTATTACAGGTATCGGCGAAATTCCGTCTGGTACCGATCTAGGTAAACTCATACATGATGCCTTACAAGCACAGCAGCTTGAGATTGAACAAGGAGATGTGCTGGTCATAACGCAAAAAATCGTCTCGAAAGCTGAAGGTCAACTAGTAAACCTTGACGAAGTTGAGCCATCAGAATTCGCACGTATCGCCGCTCAGCAGAGCAAAAAAGACGCACAGCATCTCGAAGTAGTTTTGCGTGAGAGTAAACGCATTGTACGTATGGATCACGGCGTATTGATTAGCGAAACGCATCATGGTTTCATCTGTGCCAATGCAGGAGTCGATGAATCAAATATTGGCGGTAAACGTCAATTAGCCTTACTACCCGTTGACTCCAATCGCTCCGCACGTGAGATTCGAGTACGACTACAACAGCTATCGGAAAAGCAACCAGAACCCGATATTGCGGTTATCATTTCCGACACATGGGGTCGTCCGTGGCGTTCTGGTCAGGTCAATAATGCAATTGGTGTTGCGGGTATGGAATCGGTAGTTGACTATCGCGGTCAAATTGACCCTTATGGTTACGAACTGCAAGCAAGTGCTATTGCCGTAGCCGACGAACTAGCCGCCGCCGCAGAACTCGTCATGGGCAAGATTGATCGTATTCCGGTGGCACTCATTCGTGGCTATGCATACATTCCATCAGAGAGTGATGCTAATACCTTGATACGTGATAGCGCGTCAGACATGTTTCGCTAAGTAGTCTTATCAGAAAGCAACATCACGTGACGATACATTCCGAAATACGACAAGAAACACAGCCGAGTCGCTCGTCTGACCTTGCCACACTTCTACGCAGTCGGCGTAGTGTGCGCAGTTATCAACAACGTCCTGTAGAGCGCGAACAGTTAGAGCAGATACTAGAAGCGGCGCGCTGGGCACCTTCACCTCATGGCAGACAACCTTGGCGTTTTGTCGTCTTAACACAACAAGAGCCAAAACAGGTGCTTGCTGATAGCATGGGTCAAACTTGGCAGCGTAACCTTGAGATGGATGGGCAGGATGAAGCGATTGTCAACATTCGCCGCGAAAAATCTCGGCAACGCATTCTAAACGCGCCTGCCATCATTATTCCTTGTCTCTACCTGGAAGACCTCGACACCTATCCTGATGAACAGAGGCAAGAAGACGAAAAAACGATGGCAGTACAGAGCATAGGTGCAGCAATACAAAATATGTTGCTTATGACCTATGACCTTGGCCTCGATGCTGGTTGGATGTGTGCGCCACTATTCTGTCCAGAAGTGGTATGTGATGCTTTGGGACTAGACACTCGACTGATTCCACAAGCACTTATAACCGTAGGATACGCTGCCGCAGACCCAAAGCGACGCGAGCGGCTTCCATTGAGTAGTTTGATTGTACGTTTTGATTGAGGGAAAGCTATGATTGTTGTTCTTGCAGGTGGTGTTGGCGCGGCACGCTTTTTACAAGGTGTAGTACAGGTTGTGCCACAGGAACAGGTAACGGTGATTGTTAATACAGGAGATGACCGCAATTTCTATGGTCTGCATGTCTCGCCTGATAGCGATATTGTGATGTATACGCTCGCTGGCATGGTCGATGAAGTGCACGGATGGGGCGTACGCGGCGATACCTACAACACTATGCAGCAATTAACGCGGTATGGTGAGGACGATTGGTTTATGCTTGGAGACCGCGACCTTGCAACGCATATTCACCGTACTCATCTGTTACGTGAAGGCAAAACGCTGAGCGAAGTTGCTGACAATATCCGTACACAGCTTGGTTTGGGCTTGCGTGTCTTGCCGATGAGCAATCAACCTGTCGCAACACACATTCAAACACCTGCAGGATTACTTCACTTTCAAGAATACATGGTCAAACGTCGCACGCTTGACGAAGTGCAGGATGTTGTCTTTGTGGGTGCACAGGAGGCAAAGCCTGCTCCAGGTGTACTCGACGCACTAAGAGAGGCCGACGCCATTTTACTTGCACCCAGCAATCCCATTGTCAGTATCGGCAGTATATTGTCCGTCCCAGGGATACACGACGTGCTGCATGAAGCAAAAGGGATGATTGTAGCGGTCAGCCCTATTATTGGCGGTGCCCCAATCAAAGGACCAGCCGACAAGCTGATGAGTGGGCTAGGACTTGATGTGTCTGCTGTGGGTGTGGCACGTCGCTACCGTGATTTTCTGGACGTGATGGTCATTGATGAACAAGACAAGAGCCTTGTTACCGCGATTGAAGACCTTGGCATTCCCACCGTCGTCACAGATACGATTATGCGCGATGGCGCAACAAAAAAAGCTCTTGCCCAGACTGTTTTACAGGCTGCCGGTCTATCGTTTTAAATCATATTTCTCAATGAAAACGTAACGCACATGTATCATGCACTTATTCCAGTCAAGGCACTGAGCGAAGTAAAAAGCCGACTTGCACCACATCTTACCCTCTACCAACGTGAAGAGTTGGTCTTGACGATGCTGAGTCACGTTATTCAAACACTTTTGGATTGTCATGCATTAGAGCGTGTTTCAGTCGTGAGTCCAGATCAACGCGTCTTAGACTATGCACACATGTCGGGTGCTCATGCTCTGTTGGAGGAAAAACAAGGCCATAATCCCGCCTTACAAGCGGCTGCAAAGCGAGAGATTGCGCAAGGAACGACAGCATTGCTCACCATATCCGCCGATCTCCCCCTCCTGCAACAAAGCGACATCGAACGAATGTTGCTGGCATCACAGCACTACGAGATTGTACTTGCACCATCGCAAGAGGGAACGGGCACAAATGCTGTGTTGATGCGTCCACCATTGGCACTTCCATATGTATTTGGCCCTGATAGTCTGCAACGTTACCAGGAAGAGGCCGAGCGGCACGAACTACTGACAACACAGGTGAAACGTCCAGGGCTTTCACTTGATGTCGATACCTTCAAAGACCTTGAACTTTTTCGACGTTATGAGGAGGAGGAGTTGACAGCAGCCCATATCGTCGATGCCGCCTACCTGCTCTAAAAGAAAACCTTTTGCTATGCATGACCGTATCTCTGATGAGCAACATATTTTTTATGTAATAAGAGGATATAATGGTCATCACAAAAGCAGAGCGAGCAGCTGCGCTAGAGCGACAAATGGAGCATATCACGCGCCGACTGGATGCATTAAATATTCTAAGCAGTAGTTTCTGGCCCATGAAACTAGGAATTATCTTGAGTGGAACCGTCGTTACGATTGCTATATTTAGTTTTCTACATTGGCTAGGTCTTCTGTGTATTCCACTTACCATTGCTCTCTTTTTTGTTGTTCATCGTCGCCATAGCAAAGTAGACAAAAGCCTCGTGAGGCATCGTGTATGGCTACAAATGAAACAGACGCAACTCGCGCGCATCCACCTGGATTGGGAGAACATACCAGCCACCTCATCCCGCGACGAACATGCGGACCATCCCTTTGACACCGATCTGGACATTACAGGCGCACGTTCTCTACATCAGCTTCTTAATACATGTATTTCCTATGAAGGCTCAGAACGGTTACGCGAATGGCTCCTTAGCACAACACCAGACAAGGACGCCATACGCTTTCGTCAGGCAATTATGCGCGAATTGACTTCGCTCTCTGGCTTTCGGGGTAAGCTCGCACTCAACTCGCTCTATGTGACGCGCTATACGGCTGAACAGTGGAATGGTGAGAGATTGCTTCTGTGGCTACAAGAACAGCAAGAGATACCGACGACGGGCGTAACACTGCTTGTTCATAGTATACTTTGCGTCCTCACCCTCATACTCGTTGTCTGCTATGTCTTTCTACACATCTCGCCATTTTTCTGTATTGTCTCATTGCTTGCCTCACTTGTCTGGTTTATGAACAGACGAGGCGAGCAAAAGGATATTTTCCGAGATGCGTCATATATGCATCAAGCATTTGGGCAGTTGCGTGTTATCTTCGAGTATCTTGAAAAATATCCCTATGCACAACATCAACACCTGCGAGCACTATGTGAGCCATTTCAGGATGCAGCGATACGTCCATCGCTCCTACTCAATCAACTTACGACACTTGCAACAATGGCTTCAGCATCGAGTAGTGGTGAAGGCTCACTTTTCCTCAACGCACTTCTGCCCTGGAATGCCTATATTGGCTACCAGTTAAACAAGTATAAACAACAAGCAGTAGAGAACGTACCGATATGGCTCGACACGTGGTTTGAGCTTGAGGCACTCTGCTCTTTAGCGAACTTCGCCTATCTCAATCCCGATTATGTGCTGCCTGAGGTCTCGTTCGATGACTTCCGTTCAGTCCATTTTCGCGCAAAAGGCTTGAATCATCCTCTACTCAAAGAGGAGATGAAAGTATCAAACGATATTGCCTTTGAGAGAACGGGCGAGATATTGCTCATTACTGGCTCAAATATGGCTGGTAAAAGTACGTTTTTACGTACAATGGGTATTAATTTGTGTCTCGCATATGCTGGAACAGTGGTAAACGCCACAAGTTTGCAAACCTCACTCTTTGAAGTTTACGCTGCTATCAAAGTGAGCGATTCTGTTACTGATGGCTATTCATACTTTTATGCCGAGGTCAGACGGTTGAAAACACTCTTGACACGCATAGAGCAACAGCCAGAACACCCACTCTTTTTCCTCATTGACGAAATCTTCAAAGGAACAAATAACCGCGAACGCCTCATTGGTAGTGAAGCCTACATTCATGCTCTTGCTGACAAGAACTGCATTGGAGCTGTATCAACACACGACCTCGAACTCGTTCGACTTTCGGAAGAACTGCCTCTCATGAGAAATTACCATTTTCGGGAAGAGGTCATCAATGGGCGTATGGTCTTTGACTACAAACTTCGTAAAGGTCCATCACCTACGACAAACGCGCTCAAAATTATGCAACTCGAAGGACTGCCAATTAGTTATAAAAAAGTTACATCTTAACTATCTCACTTCTATTGCACCTAAACTCACTTACGAAGGCGTCGCTGAGTATACTATATTCAACGCATTTGCCTGTGTATGAGTACTTGTAGCGCAATATGTAAATCCAGATGGCAGAGCGGACGACTGAACTTGTATATCCTGGTTGATTTGATCCTCGTAGTTCTGCACAAAGTTTGTCACAGGAATATCTCCAAAGTCCGCGTGAATAAGATGTACTTTGGGTTGGCAAGATTGCGTATAAGATTGCAACGTAAGTGTAAAAGGTCTTGTAATGCCAACAACAACCAAATTTAAACGATCTTCACCGCGTATCTGTATCTGGTTATTGTTTGTCAATATCACCTGCACATTACTAATATTTCCCCCTATACCTGAGGTTTTTAGCTTTTGTGACACCAGTTGCGTTAAGTATCCACTGCTGACTTGTACGGTTACAGAAGATAGTTGTGTGGAGGATGTCGTTTGAATCGGTGTTCTATCGCGAGCAACAAAGAGTATAAAAAACAATGTTACCAGAACCCCTAGCATAATGCCTAAGAGGAAGAGCAGAAAAGGGATTAAGGGATTACCTCTATGCATTCTCATGGGTTTTGGTTGTACAGGAGCATTGGTGCTTCCAATAGGAGAACGAGACCCTCTCGTTATAGGTTCAGTTGGTGTCTCATGGTGCGAATCCATGCTTTATTCTCCCTATATTCTGTTGTTTAGCTTATAGTACTTCATAAGCCTATGTATGTGCAAACTCACAAAAGTACTTATGTTGTCTCTCGCACAACATCTTACTTTTATATAACAAATCTTTTGTGCAATGTATACAAGAATAGGTAATCTACTTTCTCATAAAATACCTATAGCAGACTAGCTATTTTGCGTCATATGATACATAAAAGTAAAACACCTTACAGATGGTTGGTTTTACATGCCTTTATTTATGCATACTTGCCAAAACTCAGTACGTGCAACGCGTGCCAATATATCTAGCAATGACGCTGGAAGTAGTGAAACAGGAGAATAGAGTACATGACACCTGAAGAAGTCCTCCAATTTGCCAAAGAGAATGGCGCAAAAATGGTTGACCTCAAGTTTACGGACCTGCCGGGATCCTGGCAACACTTTAGCGTTCCAGCGCACGAATTGAAAGCATCGACCTTTGTCGAAGGAGTGGCCTTCGATGGCTCCAGCATTCGCGGTTTCCAGAGCATCAACGAAAGCGATATGCTTGTTATTCCTGATGCCGAAACTGCTATCATGGACCCCTTCACCACCATTCCTACATTGAGTCTGGTTTGTGATATCGCTCATCCAGGACCAAGTGGAGCAAAAAAGCCGTACACGCGCGACCCACGTTACATCGCCAAGAAAGCAGTTGAGCATTTGCGCTCAACAGGCATTGCAGACACCAGCTACATGGGTCCAGAAGCTGAATTTTTTGTCTTTGACAGTGTACGCTACAGTTCCACAATGAACACGCAGTACGTCGAAGTGAACTCTGATGAAGCCCATTGGAATAGCTCACGTGATGGCGTGCAAAACCTTGGACACTTGATGCGTGTCAAAGAAGGCTACTTCCCTGTTGCACCAAGCGACACCATGCAAGATTTACGTAGTGAAATGGCTCTCTTGCTGGAAACACTCGGTGTTCCTATCGAGGCACAACATCACGAGGTTGGTGCACCTGGACAAGGTGAGATTGATATGCGCTTTGACACTTTACTCAAGAGCGCAGACAATATCATGCTGTACAAGTACGTCGTCAAGAACACCGCTCGTAAGTACGGCAAGACCGCAACATTCATGCCCAAGCCCGTCTTCGGTGATAACGGCTCAGGTATGCACGTTCATCAGAGCTTATGGAAAGATGAGAAACCCCTCTTCTATGCAGAGGATGGCTATGCGTATCTTTCGCAAATGGCACGTTACTACGTCGGTGGGATTCTCACACATGCACCCGCGCTACTCGCTATCGCGGCACCGACAACGAACAGCTACAAACGCCTAGTTCCTGGTTATGAGGCTCCTGTCAATCTCGTCTTCTCGTCGGGCAACCGTAGCGCGGCAGTACGTGTACCAAAGACGTTTACAGCACCAGCCAAGCGCATCGAGTTCCGTTCACCAGACCCAAGTGCAAACCCATATCTGCTCTTTGCAGCCTTGCTCATGGCTGGACTCGATGGCATCAAGAATCAGATTGATCCAAGCGATCACGGCTTTGGACCTGTGGATCAGAACCTCTACGAAATGTCACCAGAAGAACTCCGCGAGATTCGCTCAGTTCCTGGCTCACTCGAAGAGTCGCTGGCGGCACTCGAAGCAGATCACGCTTTCCTTCTTGAAGGCAGTGTCTTTACCGACGATTTGCTCAAGAACTACATTGATTTGAAGCGTAGTCAATCAGATGAAGTTCGTCTGCGTCCTGCGCCAATCGAGTTTGGCATGTACTACGACGTGTAACTTTCACTGGAAATAACACAAGCTATCCCAATTCTTCTGTAGAGTGCTGGAAGAAGCAGATATGAGTCATCCCAAATTTGGGATGACTCATAGCATACGTTTAAACCCTTAAGAAAGAGGAGGTACGTCTTTCGTCAGGCTCACCTCGATAACCAATGGCTTCGTTCGAGTCAATGCCTCCTGCAATGCCAGTTGCAGTTCGTGAGGGTTGGAGATGCGTTGTGCCTCAACCCCAAAGCTCTGTGCCTGTGCAACTATATCGAGTCCTGGTAAGTCTAATCCTGGAACTCCTGGAGCCTGCTCCAATTTCGCGAAGGCTTTGAGCACTGCATACTCTTCGTTGCGCGGCACAATCACCGTCATTGGCAGTTGATGTTGAGCCAGTGTGTAGAGAGCCTGAATCGAGTATTGAAATGCTCCATCACCGATAACTGCAATCACTGGCCGTTTCTCCCCTGTTGTTTGTTGTGCGAGCGCAATGCCAACTGCCGCCGGGAGACCAAATCCTAAGCCACCAGCGGCAGTGGAGAAGAATGATTTCGGCTGCGTTGCCAGGACATACTTCTTCAAAATGGTGGTGTTCGACTGTGATTCTTGTACCACCATTGCATCTGCTGGCGTGATCTGTGCCAGCGTCGCAAACAAGAAATCGGGCGTCATGGGAGTCGTCGCCTCTGGCAAAGCCGAAGAAGACGCTTTGGACGAAAACGTGTGCTTTGGAGAGGTATTCGTCAGAGCGTCAGCGAGGAGCGTACAACCTACTCCCACGTCTCCAAGAATTGCATCGCCAGCCAGCGCGGTTTCGATCTCGCGTGGATCATCGCTCATCAGCAGTAAGCGTGCGCCAGCAGGCAGGTAGTCACCAGGGATATAGGGATAATACCGAAAGGCGGCTGCACCAACAACCAGCACCACATCATGCCCCTGAAGCTTCTCAGATAATGGCTTGAGTGCAGCAGGCAGCTTCCCTTGAAACTGCGGATGATTTTCGGGAAAGCCTGAACGTTCGGTCTCCGGTGGAGACCAGACGGGAGCACTGAGTTGTTCCGCCAGGCGTATTCCAGCCTCCCAGCCTCCGGGCGTCTTATCTAAGGCAGCACCTAATACCAGGACCGGATTGCGACTCTGAGAAATCACGCTCGCGAATTCGCGTACGGCGTCACTATCAGGGGCAACACGTCGGCTGACGTGACGAACCGCTGTTTGTCCAAGTGCTTCGTGTGCGAAATCACTGTAGGGAAGCGAGAGAAAAACAGGACCTGCTGGCGGTTGCAGTGCAGTGACATAGGCACGCATGAACGCCCCTGGAATATCTTCGGGTCGCACAGGCTGATAGCTCCATTTGACATACGGTTGCACCATTTCCGTCGGAGCAATGTTGCTCAGAAATGGCTCTCCGAGCAGCATCTCGCGCAGTTGCTGTCCGGCGGTGATGATCATCGGCGTTTTGTTGTACCACGCAGTGGCAATCATACACATCGCATTGCCCGTCCCGACGGATGTATGCAGATTAACCAGGGCAGGTTGTCCTGTACTTTGAGCATAGCCATCGGCCATAGCGACAACAGATGCCTCTTGCAAACCGAGGATATAGCGGAAGTCGGAGGGAAAATTCTGGAGGAATGGTTCCTCCGTCGAACCAGGATTACCGAATATGGTGGTTAAACCGAGAGTTCGTAAAAGTCTGTGTGTTTCTTCACGAATAGTTGCCATGTATCTTTCCTTTTTCATAGGCTAGGGGAATACGTGGGTAATAGAACTGCATAAGTCACAGCATGTACTCTGCAATTGCTTCTCGTCAGATTACTGTAGCCTGACAACAAGAAGTATAGGGCTTCATCGTGACAAGAAGCGTGACAGAAATCGGGGAATTTCATATTCATGAGCACGTCTAAGCGACTGAATGACCACTCTACGTAAACCTATGAAATCTGCTACGCATCATTAAAGACCGAACGCCCAAAAAATTGACCTCTGCTTTTTCGATATGATATGTTTATGGAAGAGAATAGATTCTCCTCCGAATGCAAACATATTGAAGAAGCGTCACAAGGACTGGAATATGACTTATCTTTCTATCGCTGTCTTAGGCTCCCCTCTTGTTTGTTATGAAGAACAGGAAATACGCTTTTCTACACGCAAACAACTCGCCCTCTTGTTGTATCTCGCTGTCGAAGGTGGTATGCATTCTCGCCAGTCTCTCTCTGAACTGTTTTGGCCGGAGCTGGATGCGGAGCATGCTCGCTCAGCCTTACGCACTACTCTCCGACGCCTTCGCGAACAACTGGCGGACGCTTCTCACGGGCACGAGTATCTCCTCAGTGACCGGACAACACTCGGTCTAGCTCCCGATGCCAAAATTCGCCTGGATGTACACAGCATGGAGGAAGCATGGGACGCCACAAGAAATATGACGGACTCAGCCCCCTCATTATCTACACAGCGACAGCAGGAATTGGTCAATGGGCTAGAGCACGCACTTCGTCTTGTACGAGGAAGCTTTTTAGCAGGCTTTTCGCTACAAGACGCTATCGGCTTCGACAACTGGTCTCGCTTCCAATCCGAACACTGGCATGTACGCGCCACCACTCTATTCGCACACCTTGCTCGCCTACAAGAAGCAGCAAGTGAGCGTGAGCAAGCTCTACACACAGTGACTCGTTGGCTGGAAATTGATCCGCTCAACGAAAATGCCTATCAGTGTCTGATGCGTTTGCATCTTTCAGGTGGGAACAAAAGGGCTGCACTGCAAAGCTACGATGCCTACCGGAAAATGCTTTTTCAGGAATTACAAGCACAGCCAACTGCTGAGATAATGGAACTAGCACATCATATCCGTTCGGTCACGGCTCTCGCTGAACACGTAAAGCTTACTCTTCACCCCTCTGCCTCGGCTACATCGCTCTTTGAGAGTCCATTGATCGGACGAAGAGCTGAGTTCGGTACGTTACTTGAGCAGTACTACTCCATCACAGATGGAATAGCCCAGGCGGTGCTCGTGGAAGGAGAGGCTGGTATAGGCAAGACACGCTTGGTTATGGAGTTTATCGGCTGGGCACAAGCACAAGGTGCCGATGTACTCCATGGACAGGCGTTTGAGGCTGGAGGACGGCTGTCGTATCAAGTAGTCGTTGATGCGCTACGTCCCCGTCTCGAACGGGAACATACTCCTGAGACGCTTGTCTCCAGTGTATGGCTGGCAGAACTGGCTCGCCTATTTCCCAAACTACAGGAGCGTTACCCTGACCTCTCAATTCCGCTAGTAGATGAGTCTGCCGCCCGCACGCGCCTATTTGAAGCAGTCGCTCGTCTGCTTCATGCCCTGGCACGTCGAGCACCACTTATCTTCGTGCTTGATGATATACAATGGGCCGATACTGCTTCGCTGGACCTCCTACTCAATCTCGCTCATTACATGGTAGAAAAACCTTCTCCATTCCTGTTCATAGCATGTTTGCGCTCGGAAGCCCTTCTAAGTGGAAGCTCTGGACTTATGCAGTGGCGCATGGGGTTAGAACGCTTAATTCCGCTTCGCCGTCTCTCGCTAGCGTCCTTCAGTCCGCAGGAGACGCTTGACCTCCTCTCTTCGGTACTAGATGACGGACAGCACTCGATGGACGACTCTCTTCCAAACACGGAACTCGATAGCCGTGTGAAGTTGGGAACATGGCTCTACACTCAAACAACTGGACAACCCTTCTACCTGTTCGAGATGCTCAAGCTCTTACGCGAGCGTGGAGTGCTGCTCTCAAAACAAGGGGGGAATGGGCATAGGTACTTCATGCTAGCGCACAACAATAATGAGGTGCTTATTGGAGCAACATCTGTACCCCTTGGGGTGTATGAGCTGATCGCATATAGATTAGAGCAACTTTCCTCCGCCACCTTTGCGTTGCTTACAGCCAGTGCTATCCTGGGGCAACAATGCAGCTTTGAAGTTCTTACGCGGGTTGCGGCCCTCTCTGAGCACGAAGGGCTACTGGCCTTAGAGGAGGGGCTGCGTTCCTCCATGTTCTATGAGGAACAATCACATGATATACATCGCAAAGAGCGATGCTACATCTTACAGCACGATCTGATTCGCGAGGTCGTTATACGTCACTGTAGTGATGCACGCAAACACCGCTTACATCAGCGAGCTTTTCAGGTCCTGGAGGAAGGCCATTCTGCTTCCTCTGCTGAACTCGCTCATCATGCGTTTGAAGCAGGATTGATAGAAGCAGCACTGCGTTATAGTGTAGCAGCAGGTGACGAGGCGATGCTGGTCTTTGCAACGCAAGATGCCATTGCCCATTTTGAGCATGTTCGACGCCTCCTTTCAGAAGTCTCAGTAATGCCGACCATGCAGCAGAGCTTCCCACATGTTTTCGTGAAGCATCTATATCTGCACCTTGCTCGCGCCTATGAACTGGCACAACAGTGGCAACAGGCTCGCCTGGTCTACATGGAACTTTTGAATATGGCACAGCAAGAGCAGCGGGAGCATTTGGAGGTTACACTGCTTAATCATCTCGCCATGCTGACCATGCGGTATGAGTATGATGTCTCAGCAACGCTGCATCTCCTGGAGACCGCGCTACAGAAGGCTCAGACATCTGGAGGTCTTGCGGGGCAGATTGAGACAGAAATTAATCTTGCTATGCTCATCGGACGTGGTCAGCAAGATTTTCTGTCAGCACGGCCCTACGCTGAACACGCAGTCGCTCTGGCACGTAGCCTGGGTCAGCCGGATCTGCTCTCCTATAGCCTGTATGCCTTGACAATCATGTATAATGGCCGCTGGCCGGAAACCATGATGTATGGAATGGAGGCGTATGATCTGTTCCAACAAGTAAGTACCATACCACAAGAGTATCTTGATGCACTTTCAACACCTCTGCTGTTCACAGGAGTATCGCCCTCAGTCGAACTAGGTATTCAGGCACTTGCCATTGATTGCCTTATGTATGTGGTGCTTGCAATGACGTTTCGTGGAGAGCATGATGCGTTGCAGAAAGCACTTCCGCTTGCTCAGCAGAACCACGAACATGCACTACAATCGAGAAACGAGAACATCGTTTTTTCAACCACATTTGCACTTTTTCATGTACACCTGGAGATGGGTCACTATGAGGAGTGCCTTTCACTAACGCAGTCGGCATTAGCCCTTGCACAGCGAATAAGGACATCTCATGCGCGTTTTTGGGCCCTCTACATGCAAAGTATAGTAGAGCTGCGCCTCTTTCACCTTGATGGAGTACAACACGTAAGTGCTGAGATGAAGCGTCTTGCCGAGGAGCAGTTCAACCCATATTATGTCGAGATAGCATTAGCATGTCAGATAGCAACAGAGGTGTTGCAAGCAAACTGGTATCAAGCCCATATGTTTGCGATACAAGCGGTGCAGGTTCGAGCCTCTAATAAGAACGTCCAACGAGACTTAGATGATTTACTCCGCCTTTTCGAGGTCGAGGCACTGTTACATGGAGGCGATGAAGTACTGGCGCAAGCAAGTGTGGATAATCTTAGTAGTATTTCGGAGGAAACCTCATGCTCACGCATCTCATTGCTTCGATCACAAGCTCTTATAGCGCGATGGAAGAAAGAGACAGCAAAGGCTATTGCACTTCTCGAAGAAGCATGTCTCTTAGCTGATGAGATTGGCTTGCCTGGAGAACTCTGGCAAATACAAGCAATGCTCGGAGAACTCTATCTGACTCGTGCGGATGAGCGACGAGCAAAACAGGCTTATACTCAAGCAGTTCACATTCTTCAAAAACTGACCGACGAAATATCTGATCAACAGGTACGCAGAAATTTTCTCTCAGCTCCTCAAGTACAATCTGTCTTTGAGCTGTTGCAGCAAATAATGCTGGTCGATGAATGCATCTAACTGACATGTTCGTCTCAACGAAGTTCTGTTTTCTGTCACGCTCCTTGTCACGATGAAGTCCTATACTTCTTTTTGTCAGGTTACAGTAATCTGACGAGAAGCAGTTGCATAACACACACTTTTGAAGAGGAGAAACATATCGTTTCTTCCTTCATCGAAAAAAGGAGACACCTATGGCATATATCAACGTCGGAAAAGAGAACACTACGCCTATTGACATCTACTACGAGGACCACGGCTCAGGTCGTCCCATCGTACTCATCCACGGCTTTCCTTTGAGCGGAGTAGCATGGGAGAAGCAAGTTACAGCCCTGCTCAAGGCAGGCTACCGAACTATTACATACGACCGTAGAGGCTTCGGCAGATCCAGTCAGACCGGTACTGGCTACGACTTCGACACATTCACCTCCGACCTCAACGCACTCATGGAGGTTCTCGACCTACGCGATGTCACGCTCGTTGGTCATTCGATGGGTGCAGGCGAAGTAGCACGCTACTTTGGAACCCATAGAGCGAACCGAGTGAGACAGGCAGTCTTTATATCCTCAATTGCGCCGTTCCTGCTAAAGACGAATGATAATCCCGAGGGAACAGAGGCTAGCTTCTTCGAGAGCACTATCCAGAGTTTCACCGTAGATCGTCCAGCGTACATGGCTGAGTTTTTCAAAAACTTCTTCAATCTCGACGTTCTGCTTGGCAAGCGTATCAGCGAAGAGGTCTTGCGTGCCTACTGGAACATTGCTGTCAGTGCCTCGCCCCTCGGCACAGTAGCTTGTGTGCCTACATGGCACACCGACTTCCGCAAGGATCTACCCAATGTCACCGTACCCACCCTTATCATTCACGGAGCTGAGGATCGCATCCTGCCCTTAGCCTTAACAGCCGAGCATCTCCACGAAGCGATTAAAGGCAGCCAACTCTTAGTGCTAAAAGACGGTCCACACGGCATCTTCTGGACTCATGGTGACGAGATCAACCAGGCGTTGCTAGACTTCCTGAAGTAGCATAAAGAATTCTTGCTTCGCTGTGGGCAAGTATGAGGAAGCAGACGCAATTCTATACAAGATTGCGTCTGCTTCCTCCCTCTGTACCAATTACGCTGGACACTCAGTCGTTTGTGGAACGACCCGCGTCCACTGCTTGGAAGTGTTCTGCCTCCCGACCTGCTCACACTTGGGAGGTGAACTCCGTTTCGACACTAGAAAGGGTCCTCCAAATTCCGGGATGACTCATATCTGCTTCTTCTAGCTCTCTTGTCGGAAAAACCGTAAATTCGCCACTTTTAACGCATGTCTTCGCCTAAAATTGAAATTGACTCATAAACCTGTCTAAAAAATTCTTGCTCAAAGAGCGTGGCTACGTTGGGCAGGATAATTGTACTGCTGCCACCCGTTTCATGTGAGACGTACAACCAGAATGCTGGAACATCTTGCTAATGCGAACATCCGTGCCCGCGTTACAAACGAGTCACCTGAGTCCGACCGACTCAGTCGCTGACCCGTTTGGCACACGCTCTGAGTCGATGCACTCATGATGTGGTACTGACCGCCGGGGCTGGTCTATCGGCGGCGGGATGCCGCACTGAGTGCCGTCGTACCGAAGTTCCACATGTTGTCGGCGACGTTGATCGTGACTCCGGGAGGAACGATCTGGTCGATGCGGTCCAGCACCTCGCTCGATAGGTCAATCCCGTCGGCAGCGAGGTAGGTGTCCAGGTGTTCCATGGTGCGCGGACCGATGATTGCGGAGGTGACTGCGGGATGGTGGGTGACGAAAGCGACTGCCATCTGGATGAGGGTCATACCTGCCTCGTCGGCGAGAGCACCGAGGGCGTCGGCGACGTCGAGTTAGGCGGCATTGGCTGAGTTGATAGAGTCAAAGTCCCCAGAGGAGCGCTGAGCGCGAGCGGCGGAGCCCGGACCGCTGACCTTCTGGCCTTTACGGTATTTGCCCGACAGCCATCCCCCGGCTAGCGGGCTGTAGGCCAATACGCCCATTCCATGGCGCAGGCAGGTCGGCAGCACGTCGTACTCGATGGCGCGGGTCAGGAGAGAGTAGGGGGGCTGCTCGCTACGAAACCGTCCGTGACCACGGCGCTCGGCGGTCCACTGGGCCTCAACGATCTGTGAGGCGGGAACCTTCGACGCGCCAAAGGAGCGGATCTGGCCCGCATGGACGAGATCAGAGCACTGAGGGTCTCGTCGATATCGGTGTTGGGATCGGGAACGCCCACCTGGTAGAGGTCTCATCGCGGGACTCCTCCAATCGCACTCGACCTGATACTGCTGATCCAGAGAAG
>CAXUHF010000029.1:32359-35288 GCA_964250765.1 uncultured Ktedonobacteraceae bacterium
CTCATCGCGGGACTCCTCCAATCGCACTCGACCTGATACTGCTGATCCAGAGAAGGAGTATATGCAGTACCTCGACAAGATTGGTCAACTTTATGTACATGTAGGAATTCCGTAAGCGATATATGTAATACTTTTTGGTGGCAACGTTCGGCATACATCTTGAAATTAACTGACACAAAAAATGTGTTATATTTATGGAAACACCCAACAATGTTGTTGTGTTTGTTCAAAAGCTGCACAAGAGAGACGAAATCATGCAATTACTTACTGACAGTTACGGAAGACGCATCAAAAGTATGCGCATCTCAGTTACCGACAAATGTAATTTTCGCTGCACCTACTGTATGCCAGCAGAAGGGCTGCCCTGGCTCAAAAAAGCCGATATCCTTTCCTACGAAGAAATTGTACGCGTTGCTCGCGTCGCAGTTGACCTTGGTATTGAGCAAATTCGGCTAACAGGTGGCGAACCACTTGTTCGACGCGACCTACCGGAGCTAGTTCAACAACTTCGCGCTATCGACGGCCTACATAGCCTGAGCGTAACCACAAACGGTATTCTCCTCAAACAACAATCCAAAGCACTTGCAGAAGCTGGACTCACCCGCATCAACGTCAGTATGGATTCGCTGATGCGCGAAAAATTTGCTCAACTCACCCGACGTGACCAGCTTGACCGCGTATTAGAAGGTCTGGAAGAGGTAGAGAAATATCCCTCAATTACTCCAATCAAGATAAATGCTGTGGCTATTCGTGGCTACAGTGAAGCAGAAGTGCTTGATTTTGTCCGTTTCGCACGCAACAAAGCCTACGTCATGCGTTGGATTGAGTTTATGCCGCTCGACGCGGATCAAGCATGGCGCAAAGAGGACATTCTAACGGGTGCCGAGATGAAGGCAATTATTGAGGCAGAATATGGGCCACTTGTACAGATCACTTCGGGCGGTCCCTCAGAAACCGCTCGTCGCTATACATTTAGCGATGGTATTGGTGAGGTCGGTTTTATCAATCCAGTAAGTGAGCCATTCTGCTCCAGTTGTGACCGTATTCGCATAACAGCCGATGGACAGCTTCGTACCTGTCTTTTCGCAACCGAGGAAACCGATATACGCGCCGTTCTGCGTTCTGGTGCCGACGATGAAGCTCTCGCTGCGACCCTTCGCCAAGCAGTCTGGAAGAAAGAGCTAAAGCATTATATTGGCGACAAACGTTTCAAACATGCAAGTCGTAGTATGTCGATGATTGGTGGCTAGATACAAACAAACATCAAATATCTATTTGACAATACGCATCAAGTCTAACCTGCAATTACTGCAATGCTGTTACAAAAGGTGTTGTTACCAAAAAACAGGATACTCGTTGTTATAGTCAAATAGATATTTCTTTATGTAAACAGTCCCACGAATGCTCATACAAGGTATCAACAAGGGCTGGCTAGTAGAACGGTCTGACCGTACATCAGTACAAGACTAGAAAGAGGGACCCCGTGATATACGATGAGGGTGATTTGCTTACAGTGCGAGAAGTCGCAAAACAGCTACGAGTCGATGACACAACGGTACGACGCTGGATTAAGAATGGTGTACTTGAGGCAATTACCTTGCCGCACAGAGGCGCGCGACAGGCGTACCGCATTCGTAAGTCTACGCTAGATAACCTCCTTGCACCGCCACCTGAGTCAACAGATAAAGAGTAGTCAGGAAACACAGAACCTGTTAGACTGTAGGCATAGAAAAAAGCAGCTATACCGTAAGGAGGTTTCTATGTCCACAGTCGATAGTGAGGCTCTCTTTCAGGAATTGCAGGGAAACACAGAAGCGGGTTTCGCCACAATCCGCTCAGAGGTATATTCTTCATCAGGAGGAGTACCATACTTACGCAAGCCCGGAGTTGTTATGCTTGCACGACCTAGTGTGCAAACCGCAGGGTTAGCAGGTTTCCTACAGGGTTTTGACTCTTCACTCAATTTCTCCGAATATACAGATGATCCCACCACTTTACCTGACGGTGCTCAGTTGTGCAAAATTGCCGGTCAGGTATGCTATATGAGCTTTGGGAAAATGCGTTCGATGAATGCACAGGCCAAACGATATTTCGATAACCTCAAATCCTCTGGTCACGGCTCCGTCTTTGAACACGCAAACTATAGCCTCTTACTCTATGGCATTTCGCGCAGTGTGACTCATGAGCTAATAAGACACAGAGTTGGAATGGGATTCAGCCAACTCAGTCAGCGCTACGTTGGCGGACGAACGCTTCGTTTCGTTGAGCGTCCTGAATATCAAGATGACGACTTCCTCCACAGTCAATTTCTACAACGTATCGACCGTGCAGCAGATGAGTACACTATGCTCACCAATCGACTCCTAGAAATGCAGAAAGCAGGAATAAGTATTCTCTCGGCAGAAGCGAAGACGGACCTACTCAAGAAAGTACGGCAGAGTGCACGTTCTGTTTTGCCAAACGAAACGGAAACAGTTATTGTTGTCACAGGCAACGCACGAGCATGGCGACATATCATCGAGGAACGAGCCAGCGCACATGCCGAAGTCGAGATACGTGAACTCGCGGTGCGCGCCTTCCTCTGTCTACAACAAGCTGACCCTGTGCTCTTTGACGACTATACGATAGAACCGCTTTCCGATGGCACACACATTGTAAAGACGGATTTTGTGAAAGTATAGTTATTTGACAAACGGGTAAACCAACTTCCTGAAAGCGTGAGATACGCATGTCGGCTGATAAAATGCATATCGATGAGGTGGACATTGACATCGCTCTCGTGAGTCGGTTGCTCGCGGCGCAGTTTCCACAGTGGGCAAACCTTCCCGTTGAGCCGATTCAATCCGCAGGAACCGACAACGCGATCTATCGGCTCGACAACGACATGGCTGTACGACTTCCTCGCATTGAAGACGCAATCGGGCAAGTG
>CAXUHF010000029.1:35388-50046 GCA_964250765.1 uncultured Ktedonobacteraceae bacterium
CCTCCCATAACGTGAGACTATGACCTCCGCTCCCTCTTTCACGACAACGGTATTGAGCGGGAGATCATTCAAATGTACTGGCAATCTCGATCCAAGTACGAATCTTATTTGGAACGAGAAGCTGTGAGACGGAGCACTCGCGCTAGTCCTGTAGGCATCCACCAATTCCATCGATCCATCACTGAGATCAAGGCAGGTACAAGCAAAGTACGAATGACTATGGCATCAAGAAGTATACCTGTACTGAGTGCTGTCGCGACTATTTTCACTAATTGGTTGGGATTAGTGCTCAACGTAAGAAACGATACGGCGAGTATTAATGCAGCACAGGTCACTAATCGCCCCGTTCGGGCTAAGCCTGCTACAGTGGCCTCATCAGTGGACCCTATATGATCGTACTCTTCCCGAATACGTGAGAGGATGAACACTTCGTAATCCATTGAGAGTCCAAATAGGCAGGCGAACACCACCACAGGTATCCAGTCGCGAATTGCTCCCGTGGCCGGGATACCATAGATCAGGTTTGAACCATAACCCAGTTGCCAGAATAAGACCATAAAACCGAAAGCAGCACCGAGTGAGATAACGTTGAGCAGGACAGCTTTTATGGCTAATACGACTGAACGGAATGCGCGGAGGAGGACAAGAAAGCTCAAGAGCGTAATCAGGAGAAGTACGAGTGGGAAGTTGCCATATACAGCATTACTAAATGCCATATCGCCAGCAGTAGACCCACCTACTTCTGAGCCACCAGAAACGTTACTCAACCTCTCGCGTATATTGTTGACAATTGCTTTACCCTCTATTGTATTCCCTTCCGCTGTCGGTATAACCGTTATCAGCGCGTCATTCCCATGACGAAATGAGGGTGTGTCGGGACTGAGAACCGTATAGACACCGGGCGTATTCTGTGCGATGAACATTGCTTGTTGTACTCCCTGGGTCCCTCCGTGGGTCAGAATTTGAATTGGGAAGACAATCGCACCAGGGACTCCCGCAGCTTTTAGCTCATGAAAGGCGGCGGCGGCAACACCAGTAGTTACGAGAGAGCCGCTCGCTGGTTCGGCGGTATTGATGAACAAGGCTGGTATCGCGAGCGTGATCATAATGCATAGCCCCACGATCAAGGCAGTCCACCGACGACGTATAATAAAATGCCCCCACTGTTCCCAAGCTCGACTATAGCTTGTTGAACTGTGGTAGATACGTATATGATCAAGTGCAGGTCCACACAGAGAGAGTGTAATGGGCAATAGAGTTATCGCAGCGGCGATAGCGACTAATGGAATAAGCATGCCTCCGATACCAATACTGCGCAGAAATGGGACAGGTAGCACAACAAGTGACAGCAGACCAACCGCGACAGTCGCTCCGCTCAACAGTACTGCTCTCCCCGCATGACCGGATGCTTCCTCGACCGCTTTGTCGTTGCTAAGGCCGCGATTACGCTCCTCGCGCCAACGTACAACCACGAGTAACGAATAGTCAACGGCTACTCCTAAGCCGACTAATGGGACTAAATACTCTAAAAAATAACTGACATCAGTTACGTATGTCATACAAAGCATACAGAGGAACGTCACCAAAATTGCTGGAACTGCCATGAGTAAGGGGACAAGTGCGATTGCTGAACCGTATACAACCAGGAGCAGTATGAGCGTTAGTATGCCACCAATGAGCGTTTCTAAGAGTACACTGGGGTCAGTAGAGTTACTCCCAGCGGCAAGCAATTGAGCAAATCCAGTCACGGTAACTGACGCACCTAATGGAGCGGCAGCCCGTAAAGCTGGGAAGAGACGATCACCCGCACCCACACCTGGACCTGTATCTGGATTGGCGAGATTGAAAACGGCCCAGGTAGTACGACCATCAGCCGAGACCAATTTGGGATTGTGCGTATTTGCATAATCCGCAACAGTAACGACACCGGGACGCGAAGCGGCTTCAAATGTATGTTGTGCGGCGACTTGTCCAACTGCTGTGCTCATGTTCAAAGAAGCTGGTAAGTGAAGTACTGCGATGGTAGGCTCAAAAGTGCCATCGATTCCAAAACGTTGCATGATGTGCAGGTTCGCCTCGTACCCAGCCTGCCCCGGCGTAGAATAGAAATAGCTCAGACGGCTAATTGTAGTATTGACCATGATTGCACCAAGTACAGCAAGCAACAGCCATGCAGAAATTACAATCCATTTATGGCGCAACGAGAACAGAGTGATTGTTTTCATGTAAGAATACTCCCTTGACCATTATTCGTGCCCATCCACAGCCTATTTCTTCTGCGGTGGCTATCAGGATACTTAGGAAACCCGACATTTATTATCCAGCAAAATCCCCCCGAAGTAAGAGATGTGTTCAGATAGTTAAGAATCGTTGTGGCCTGAACCTCTTTCCGGACAGAGCCAGGACCAAACAAGCAGGATGAAGCCATACCCATAGCATAGTGAGCCAGCCTGAAGGGAATATGAAGCTAATATAAAGATTTGGTAAAGAACCTGTGTTTACAGTTGTCCGCTCATCTCTTTGTAAATGGGGGTAATGTAGTAATGGACCCGAAACGTACGGTAAGCTTTCAGCATGTTTTCTACAATACTATGCCTTTCGCGGTAGTGCTAGCGCAGTTCCCCTTTCTGTCCATGAAACACGTCCCGTGAAACAGCATGTCGGCCTTCGCCGCGATTCAGCTGCGTCTGGATGCGTCGTCGATACGACTCATCGTCAGTATAGATGAGTCGGTGGAGCGTTTTGGCTATTCTGCCAAATTCTCCAATCGCTCGTGCCAGCGTTGTTGGTCGCCCTCCTCCTTGTAACGCACGAATGAGCGTGGAAGCATTCACTGTTCCTAGCTGTAAGGAACCTGCCACACGCAGCATATCATCCCAGTTCCGAGTAATGAGATCCAGGTTGATCTGATTCCGCGCCAATCCATTGAGAGAGCCATAAGGCGAACCCTGTTAATCGCTCGATTTCTAACACGACTTCTGGCAAGTCTACCAATGGAAGGCGTGTGAGCACCTGCGTTCGTAAACGCTATAAGCTCAGTGGCTCGGCTACACGCTCCAGTCCTGTGATGACCAGCGCGTCCTGGCCTGAGCGTTGTTCGATACGAACAAGGGTATTCGTGGCAGATTGGTCGCCGTTCGAAGATACGCCTCATGCAGCAGACGCTCCTGCTGCCCTGCTTGTCGGGCACGTGAGAAGGTGGTCTGCATCAAGAGATCGAAGAGATCGAGCACATCATCATGAGCCGTTGCTTCAAAGGAAAACGCAAATGCGAGGAGGGAGGCAATACGCCGATCCTCTGTCATGCGACTGAGTGTTTGAATACGAGCGGAAAGGACATACCGTGCGAGTGCTTTGAGCCGACCAACTGGAGATGGACAAGATCAAGATCAGTTGCACTAAGATGAAAGTATTTCGTGAGTTGCGCCTCAGAGGGTTCGCTCGTGTAGCGACCATAACTTTGCTCTTGTTCTATAGTGAGAAAGTCTACCGGCATTCAGCAGTCCCAACAGATTTGAATAAGGTGCGAAATGACATCCACCGTCCCTGCTTCCAGCATCGGGTCAATCAAGGCCGTCGTCAGTGTACGCACGCGCTCTTCCAATTGTGTTGTTGGGCGTGGTGTGAAATCCTTAGCGACGGCCCGACGAATGCGCGAATGCTCTGGTGGGTCGTTACTGAGAATGACCCCACCTTCAATTGGCGTTGGGACAGCCTCGCTCCTTCCACCCCAGGATATATATCTTTATGTCTGAACTTATCTTGTCTCTGAATGTGTAAGAAGCAGCGATAACAAGTCTCGTACAGGCTGACCATGTTGCGCGGGATGACGAAGAGGCTTGTCAAGGGAAATACTATAGCGATTGCTGCGACCATCGCGGAAACGCTGAATGTACCCATCTTTCTCCAGGTCGTCAATAATTCGTTGCACGGCTCGTTCGGTAATGCCTACTATGCTGGCAATTTCCCTGGCTGTGACATGATCATTTTGTGCAACACACAAAAAAACTTGCGCATGATTTGTTAAAAAAGTCCATTCTGGCTTTGACATACACATCTGCTCCCTCAACAAAACTCGTTACTTCCATAGCATGGCATCTCTGCGATAAAATACAAATAGCATACATCACAGTATAAACGATGTTGACTACTAACAGGAGAAACATATCAATTATGGCACATATACACGTACAAGCAGAACAAACAGTGAACGCACGGCCCGAAGAAGTCTATGCGTTCCTCAAAGACTATACGAAACGCCCACAAATCCTTACGGATAACTATCTGAACTATAAGGTTGAAGAGGGTGGCAATGGTGCAGGTACTATTGTGACCTATCGCTTGCATGCCGCCAATCGTGAGCGTGGCTATCGCATACAGGTATCAGACCCAGGCACTGGTAAGACCTTACAGGAGAGCGATGCAACTTCGTCACTCGTCACAATCTGGACACTTGCACCTACAGAGAATGGTCAGAAGACACACGTCCAGATTGCTAGCGATTGGGAAGGTGGCAAAGGTGTTGGTGGCTTCTTTGAAAAAACATTTGCCCCGCTTGGACTAAAGCGCATCTATACAGAGATACTAGGCAAACTCTCCACAACGTTTGCGGGAACACAGGCAGCAAAAGCCTGATACCGGTATGCCGATGAGGAAATGCGTCTCATCGGCATACTATTTTTTATTCCGCATGTGGTGGCAACCCTAATACGTCCTCAATCCCAGGAGTCATAAGTCGCCAGAACAAAGTTCCCATTTCCTCGGCTGATTGCACAAGGTCATGATCGAGCCACCATACGAGCAGTGCAAGCAACGAACCAGCAGCATGGGCTGCGAGCAATTCGGGGTCTACTACTGCTTTTCCTCTAGAAAGCAAAGGCATGATAACGTAGCTTTGTATTAATGCTGTAAGATAGCGTTTCATACCTATCGAGATGATAGGTGGTCCACTCTCACCTAATAGCGCGCGATATAAAACATGATGCTGTGCGATGTGCTTGAAGACACGCACACTCAACGTTTTGTAGGTTGTCGGTAACTCTGAGTTTGGTTCCACATACTGTGTCAACTCATTGACCAGTTGTTTCAAACTAGCCGCAAGCAATTCTTCTTTGTCCTTATAGTGCAAATAAAATGTAGCACGTCCTACATTCGCACGTTCTGTAATATCTTGTACAGTAATGGCTTCATAGCCTCTCTCCACAATCAGCGCGAATAATGCATCACTTAACATATGTCGTGTTCTCTGAATGCGACGATCTCCGTCGCGTTTCTCGTTCATAACCTGTACCTCTCTCCCGTCTAATACTAGACATAACGAGGGGAAGTGTCTGTGTTTGTCAAAAACAATAAAAACACCCTCAAAAGTAGCTATTTTGTCTTGACTAGTTGGAATAGGCACCCTATACTAAATGTTAGACATTATGTATAACATAATACATAGTGTATCATAAAAAAGAGAGATAGAGCTATCTCCTTGATGATGAAAGAGCAACACCTTTCAAAGGATGTCACAATGGCAGTTCATACAAACACACATATATATGACGCAATACCTCAACCTCCAACAAAACCTTTGGTTGGAAATCTGCTAGACATTGGTACCGATGACCATGTTCAAAACTTTATGAGAATCGCACAGGAATATGGTCCAATTGCGCAACTGAATTTTCCGGGTCGTCAACTTGTGCTGGTATCAGGCTTCGATCTCGTGGACGAATTGTCGGACGAGAGCCGTTTCGACAAAAAGGTCTGGTCGCCGTTACGCAAGGTACGTGCGTTCGCTGGTGATGGTCTTTTTACTGCCCAGACGCAGGAACCGAACTGGCACAAGGCACACAATATCCTGATGCCAAACTTTAGCATGAAGGCTATGCAAGGCTACTTTCCTATGATGCTCGATATCTCTGAGCAACTGATGCAAAAGTGGGCACGTCTCAATCCAAACGAGGTAATAGACGTTCCAGCCGATATGACTCGCCTGACGTTGGATACGATTGGCTTGTGCGGCTTTGACTATCGCTTTAACTCGTTTTATCGTGAAAACAATCATCCCTTCGTGGAAAGTATGGTTGGCGCGTTGGGTGAGGCTATGGAAAGCTCGTCACGCTTACCTATTCAGAACAAGCTCGCATTCGCACAACACAAACAGATGCAGGCCAATATTGACTTCATGAATACAACGGTGGACCAGATCATTCAGGAACGCAAGCGTAACGGAGAACTGAACGCTGGCAAAAAAGACTTATTGAGCTATATGCTAACGGGCGTAGATAAGCAAAGTGGTGAGTCGCTTGACGATACAAACATTCGCTATCAAATCATCACCTTTCTTATCGCCGGACATGAGACCACAAGCGGGTTGCTCTCATTCGCGCTCTACTTTCTGATGCATCATCCAGAAGTCCTAGCAAAAGCATATGAGGAAGTTGACCGCGTGTTAGGCCCTGATCCAACAGTTGCGCCAACCTTTGCACAGATCAACCGCTTGAAATATGTAGGACAAATTCTGAAGGAAACATTGAGACTCTGGCCTACCGCACCTATGTTCTCTGTCTATCCCTATGAAGACGAGACTCTTGTAGGCGGCAAGTACCGGATGAGTAAAGAGCAGGACTGGGCAATTCTCATTCCGATGTTACACCGAGACAAAAGCGTCTGGGGTGAGGATGCCGAGGAGTTTAACCCTGATCATTTCACGGTTGAAGCTGAACAAGCTAGACCTGCCAACGCCTACAAGCCCTTCGGCAATGGACAACGTGCGTGTATTGGGCGACAGTTTGCGATGCAAGAAGCAACGTTGGTGCTTGGTATGCTGCTACAACGTTTCAAGTTTATCGACTATAGTAACTATCAGTTAAAGATAAAAGAGACGCTCACGCTTAAACCTAAAAATTTTACGATTCAGGTACAAGAGCGTACAAACGCAGACCGAACACTTATTACCCCTGCTAATAGCGAGAAACCTGTTGAGCCTGTAACTCAAACAACTGTGGCTACAGTAGTCAATCAACATAATACGCCTTTGCTTGTACTGTTTGGCTCAAACTTGGGCGCGTCAGAAGATATCGCGCACCATATCGCGGAGGACGGCAAAGCAAAAGGTTTTAATGCAACGGTTGCGCCGTTGGACGATTATACACACAATCTGCCTAAAAAGGGTGCTGTTGTTGTCGTTACAGCTTCATATAATGGAACACCGTCAGATAATGCAGTCAAATTTAGTGCGTGGATGAAAAGTGCTGAACTTGCATCTGATGCATTGAGTGGTGTGAAATACACCGTGTTTGGTTGTGGCAACCGCGAGTGGGCCTCGACTTTCCAAGCGATTCCTCGGTTGCTTGATAACGAGATGGAGAAGCATGGTGCGACACGCATCTATCAGCGTGGCGAAGGTGATGCGAGTGATGACTTTGATGGACAATTTCAGGCATGGTATCAGCCTCTATGGGAAGCACTTGCGCAAGCGTTATCAATAAACCTCGGTACAACAACCGCAAAGGCTCAAGGTCCTGCGTTAGAGGTCGAAGTGATTAGTGGAGCAACGCCGCTTAATCCCTTTATCGCCTCTTTTGGCGCGCTAGCAATGAAGGTTGTTGCCACTCAGGAGTTGAATATAACGGATGGCGCATTCCCCTCTGAACGCTCGACACGACATATTGAATTAGCCCTACCGGAAGGCGTGGCCTATAGCGCAGGCGATCATCTAGGCGTGATTGGTCGCAATAACGAGAGACAGGTACAACGAGTCCTGACGCGTTTTGGCTTTGAGCGAGACACAAAAGTTCGCCTTCATCGTAGCGATACACGTAAAACAAACTTACCTATCGACGAGCCAGTCCTTGTCTATGATCTACTATCAGATTATGTGGAACTGCAAGATGTCGCCACACGTACGCAAATCAAGGTGCTAGCAGAGCATACTCAATGCCCACCTGATAAGCGAAAGCTGCTTGCACTCTCTGGCGACGATGAAGTGAGTATTGCGAAGTATCGTGAAGAGATTTTGGAGCAACGCAAATCGTTGATCGACCTGCTTGAAGAGTTTCTTGCCTGCGAGTTGCCGTTCAATGTCTACCTGGAACTGCTCTCGCCGATTCGCCCGCGCTACTACTCCATCTCATCATCTCCTTTGCAGGAGCAGGGACATTGTAGTATTACTGTTGGCGTAGTTGAGGCACCAGCAAAATCAGGTCATGGGCAGTATGAGGGTTTATGTTCAACATACTTGGCTCATCAGCAGGTTGGTGATGTTGTCTATGGCTTTGTACGTGACACGAAATCAGCATTCCGTTTGCCTGAGAACTCTGCGGTTCCGCTCATTATGGTTGGACCAGGCACAGGCATAGCACCGTATCGTGGTTTCTTACAGGAACGTGCAGTTCAAAAAGCGCAGGGGATGCAAGTAGGAAAATCGTTGTTATTCTTTGGATGTCGCCATCCACAACAAGATTTTCTCTATCAGCAAGAACTTGCATCTTTTGTTGAGCAAGGCGTCACCGATCTTACAGTAGCGTTCTCACGTGAGAATCCTCAGCAAAAGGTCTATGTACAGGACAAGATGCGAGAGCAGCAAGAACAGGTCTGGCAACTCATTCAAGATGGTGCGATCATTTATGTATGTGGAGACGCAAGCAAAATGGCACCAGATGTGAGAAAGACCTTTGCTGCAATCTATCAAACGAAAACTGGTAAAACAGTACAAGAAGCAGAGCACTGGTTGAACACATTAGTCGCCGAAAAACGCTATCTTGTAGACGTTTGGGGTAACTAACACGTTGACAATAACGTCTAAATAAACTGAGCGAAACGAGAGGCGAATTTAGTGTTAAATTCGCCTCTCGTCTCGCTTGTAAAGCGGTCCGAAGGCATTTGACACAAGGATGTTTTTGTGGTATACTTAGAACAAGATTTCAATGTAATTTGTACACTAAGTAGGGACCGATTTATCGCGTCCTTGCCAGCAATTGTAATGCTAATGAGGACGAGATAAATCGGTCCCTACAATGCTTCTTTCGTAGTTTTTATATATCACACATATACATATAGAGAAAAGGTTTCGTGAAGGGAAAGAGGTTGTCGCGCATGAGTATTATGCAGCTTACCCAAACTATTCATCTTGTTCCCTCGGCACAAAGTCATCCTGTGAAGCGTCCTCTCCAGCCACGATTGCCAGGAATGGATTTGGCAATTGTTGAAGAGCCAATTCAGGTGACAAACCGGCAGATTGCCGAGGTGTTGTCGAGCATTGCCGACTTGTTAGAGTCGCAAAATGGTAATTCATATCGTATTCAAGCCTATCGTAATGCTGCTCGTGGCGTCCTCGACCTGATAGAGCCAGCAGCAGATATTATCGAGCGTGGTGAGCAACTTCCAATTGCGGGGTTAGGCTACCGACTGCGTACACGCATCGCTGAACTCGTCAATGGTGGAACCATGACGTTTCATGATGGCATTTGTTTACAGACATTGCCTACGGATGTACGTGCGTTGATGGCGGTTGAGCATGTCGGCCCAATCACGGCGATTCGTTTACACGAAGAGCTAGGCATCGATACGCTTGAGAAGCTATGGACGGCGGTACAGCAACACCGCATCCGTAACCTTCCCGGTTTTGGAGTACGCAGCGAAGAGCGTATCAAGCAGGCTGTAGAGCCGCTACTGCAAGGCAAAAAGCACTTGCCACTACCCGACGTGGCGTAGAGTTAAAAAAGCTGTGCTACTATGTCGATAAGACGTAGTAGCACAGCTTTTCTTTTTGGCATAAATGATATGGTAGAATAGAAAGATCAACACAAGTTATATTTGCTTGTGTAAAAGATATGCATATCTATTTGTTTTATCCCTAACCTATTAGGAGGTATCTATGTCCGACAGTAACACACATCTTTCTCTTCCAGGCCCAAAGTCGCAGGAGTTGCTAGCACGTCGCCAGCAAGCTGTACCACGTGGTCTTAGTTCTACTATGAACGTTTTCGCTGCAAAAGCTGACGGTGCTATTATCGAAGACGTTGACGGCAACCGCTTTATCGACTTCGCGGGTGGTATTGGCGTTATGAATGTCGGACATGCACGTCCAGAGGTCACACGGGCGATTCAAGAGCAGGCTGAGAAGTTTACCCATACCTGCTTTAGCGTGATGATGTACGAGCCATATATTGAGTTAGCCGAGCGTATCGCTAAGATCACTCCGGGCGATTTTGCCAAGAAAGCCATTTTCTTCAATAGTGGTGCTGAGGCTGTGGAAAATGCGGTCAAAATCGCACGTTATGCAACAGGGCGTCCCGCAATTATCGTGTTTGACAATGCCTATCATGGACGTACGCTTATGACCATGACCATGACCGCGAAGGTCAAGCCCTACAAACATCGCTTTGGTCCCTTCGCGCCGGAGGTCTATCGTGCACCATTTCCCTATCCATATCGTATGAACATGACACCCGAAGAGGCATCGCGCTCTTGCATTCAGGAACTTGAGCGTATGTTTATTGGTGAGGTCGCGCCAGATCAGGTTGCCGCCGTGATTATTGAGCCATTACAAGGTGAAGGTGGTTTCATTCCTGCACCTACAGGCTTTTTGCGTGACCTGAAAGCTCTATGTGAGAAACATGGTATTCTGTTCATCGCTGACGAAATTCAAACAGGCTTCTGCCGTACTGGAAAGATGTTCGCGGTTGAGCATGACGGCGTTGTACCTGACATGATAACGATTGCCAAATCAATGGGAGCTGGTATGCCAATTAGTGGTGTCATTGGACGTGCAGATATCATGGATGCTCCTCCTCCTGGCACGCTTGGTGGTACCTATAGCGGCAATCCCGTAGCGTGTGCAGCGTCGTTAGCAGTGCTTGATCTCTATGAAAAAGAGGACTTTGCCGCCCGTTCACGCGAGATAGGCGAGAAGCTTCTGCAACAGTTCGCACGCTTGCAGGAACGTTATGACAGTGTAGGTGATGTACGCGGCATTGGGGGCATGCTGGCGGTCGAACTGGTGAAGAATCGTACGACGAAAGAGCCTGATGCTCATGCAGCAAGTGACATACTGGCGGTAGCACACAAACGTGGTTTAGTGCTTATCAAGGCTGGTATGTATGATAATGTGATACGCGTACTTGTGCCTCTGTGTGTAACCGACGAGCAGTTACAAGAGGCGATGGGCATACTGGATGCGGCGTTTGCTGAGGTCATGGAAGCGGTTGCAACGCCTGTAAGCTAAATACGACTCTTCTTGATTGGTTTTCGTAGGGACCACGTTCACGGCGTCCGAGGGCGATTTATCGCCTATAGGTGCAACAAGCCTCTCGCGCAATAAATTGCGCCGAGGACGGCGTAAACGTGGTCCCTACGAAATGGTTGTAATAACTTCTCATTTGTTCCTCTTTTATGTTAATTTGCTAACGTCTAACTTCCTCATCTCAGTACGGAACTGCTCTTCTAGCACGCGCTTCTGTTTAGTTGGCAAAAAACTGTAGCGAACTCCATTAAGCAATATCTCGCTAATTGTATCCTTGTCGTAATGGAACGCACTCGCTAACAATCCTACTTCATCGTTGAGTGTGGTATTGAACAGTGGCGGATCATCAGAGTTTATGGTAAGCGGAATACCAGCTTTATACAGTTGTGGGAAGGGATGCTCCTGTAGTGAAGGATAGACGCCTAAGCGTAGATTACTGGTTGGACAAACTTCAAGCGGAATCTGCTTCTCGGCAAGATAAGCTACCAGCGTTGGATCTTCAATAGCCCGAACACCATGACCTATGCGCTCAGCCCCTAATGCACGAATAGCACCCCAGATACTTGCAGGTCCCTCTGTCTCTCCTGCATGAGGTATGCTATGCAAGCCTGCTACTCTGCCCTGATCAAACCATTTCTCGAACCATTCAGGTGGATAGCCGACCTCTAGGCCACCAAGTCCTAACGCAACCACTCCGTCTTGCATACTCTCCTTCGCGACAGCTAGCGTATAATCCGCACGTTGCGACATACCAGAACCCTTTGCCACATCGCGCACAACATCAAATATCCAGTTGATTTCGACGCCAAAGTCTTGCTTAGCACGTTCTCGTCCTCGTGTCAGGCCAGTAAAGTAGATATCGTGTGGTATGCCCAATGTATAGCGATGTGTACAGGCCGAGAATGTTGCCTCCGCATAGCGGATATGTTGACGTGCCATTGTCGCTCCGAACTCGTAGACAATCTGCTCGTAATCCTCGACGGTTTTCAGACAGCTAGAAATAGCGACATATATTTCTATGAAATGCCGAAAGTTTCTGTATTTGAACCACTGTTGCACCTCTTCTAACGTCGTGACAGGTAAGGCAACCTTGTTACGCTTCGCAAGCGTCAGCAGCGTTGCTGGCAATATTGAGCCTTCGAGATGCACATGAAGTTCTGCCTTTGGAGCCTCTTGCAAATACTGTTCTAGTTGCATTCTCAAAAATCCCCTTGCTCAACCATCTCTATGAAACGTTGCTCTAATGTAGTAGTATGTGGTCCCGGTTTGCCATCACCGATAACAATATCGTCGATTTGAATGACTGGCGTGATTTCCTTTGATGAAGAGGTGATAAACGCCTCATCCACATGAGCGAGTTCGTCTAAAGAAATGGGACGTTCATCAAGAGTAAATAAACCTTGTGCAAGTTCTAAGACGGTGTTGCGTGTAACACCAATCAAAACACCTACACGTGGCGTTATGAGCGTGTTCCCTTGAAAGACAAAAAAGTTACTTCGTGTTCCTTCCAGGACGTGGCCTTGCTCGTTTACAAAGAGCGCGTCTACAGCGTCACGTCGTGTGGCCTCTTTCAGCGAACGTACCGCTTCAATGTAATTAGTGGTTTTCGCCTCTGGTGAAACGCGCTGTAGGCGACTAGTAATCACTTTGTAGCCCCTGGCAAAACGCTCCATATCACGTTCACCTAGTTGTGTTATGAGGACTGCTAAAACTGTATTGCCTGAGGGTAAGATACCGTCTTCGGACTCACCACCTGTGACAAGGATACGTATCGAAGCATGTTTGTAGCTGTTACGTTCGATAATTTCTTGAATGATACCCGTAATATGTTCTCGTGTGTAGGGAATATCTAACTCAATCATCTTAGCTGAGCGATAGAGCCGATTAAGATGCTCGTCGAGATGGAATGGACGCCGATCATAGGTGCGTAGCGACTCGAAGACACTATAGCCGCGTAGAACGGCGACATCATTAATTGAAATAGTTCCTTCGTTGGGATGAACCCAACGCCCATTGATATACCATTGTGCATTATTATCCATAGATTGCGTTACTCTCTTTCCGTTTTCGGTTATAGTATCTGCTTCTCTTTGAGCCAGTCTACAAAGGAAGTCGGTACGTCCATTGTCGAAAGACGACCTTGACGAATGAGGCTCCACTCGTCAAACTTGTGTGTTGCTTTGATTTCATGTAGCGTGATGGGGTGTTCAAAGCGACGGACGAACGCTACATCTATGACCCAGCTCTTGTCATCATTCGCGTCTGGACGTGGTTCAGAGGTGACACGAGCAAGACCAACAATGGCTGTTTCACCTTGGCTGTGATAAATTAATAAATCGTCGTCAGGTTTCATCATTTGAATGATGCGTATCGCTTGTGCGTTGCGTACACCATCCCACACGGTTGCTCTATCATGTTCTAACTGATCGAGAGAATACGTTTTAGGATCGGTCTTTGCTAAAAAATATGCCATATGACGTTCTCATCTTATATCCAAAAGGACAATATGTATAGCTCACATCATACCTCAAGAAAAGAAGTTTCCTTCCAACTAATTATGAGCTATATACGTATACCATATGTAACCACGTTGATGAAATGTGGCACACATCTGGAAATACTATACAATCGCATAAGGATATGCAATTCATGTATAAACCTCTGAGAAGGCGTGTAACGTTTCTTGGAAGGGAAAAAGAGAAGGAGAACGTATAGGTATGTCACAAGATCCAAACGTAAACATCGAGCAGAAACAGGGATATGAAGAGCTTCAGGTCATGGGCGAGCAGTTGCTGGCTCGCGTGAAGGAGCTTGTCCACGAGGGCAATGTCCGTCGTATCATCATCAAGCAAGAGGGACATACAATCATGGAGATTCCTCTGAGCGTTGGTGTTGTCGGCGTGCTTGTTGCACCTGCATTGGCTGCTATCGGTGCCATTGGCGCATTGCTCGCACAATGTTCTATCGAGGTTATTCGCTCCGAGCGTCCTAGCGATGCAGTTAGTCAGAATGTTGATCCATATGTTCCGCCAACAACATTTGATGGACTTCCACCAATCCTCTAATGCCAAGGTAAGGCAATAACATATCGTAGGTCAGGGTCTACAGCAGTGTAGGCTCTGACCTTTTCAGTTGAAAAAACTCACTCACGAATGACTTGACGCAAATTTAGAGAGTACAGAGAAATTATGTTTACCATCAAAAATATAGCTACGCTTTATGGTGTTCTCACTGTAGCACTTCTATTTTTCACACTTATTGTTGCTAGCACAAAAACGTATCGCACACGAAGGCGTTTTTGGTCTACAGTCGTTTTAGCGTGGGTCATCGCCTATATACTTGGTAGCATCCTCTTTCTACTATTGAGAACGGACACGATATTTACGATTATGGTGAGTTCGCTTGCTGGATATATTGTTATGGGT
>CAXUHF010000030.1:0-1906 GCA_964250765.1 uncultured Ktedonobacteraceae bacterium
TTGCCTGCTCCATAAATGATTTACTTGGTCCTAATAGGCTTGCCCCTGTCATGCTTCTCACGGCTCGACATGCGCTTACAAATCCAGCAATTTTTATCCTGATGCGTACAGGGGCCTTCACTCGTTGCTTTTTAAAAGATCGTACACAAGATTCGCAATGGGTGTGGGTGACTCCACCTGTTGCGCGGTCTTTCTCAAGAGACCAACATCCTTTAGAGGTATTGCATTCTGGCTGAAAGGCATCGTGTTCTCGGCGATCCGCTTGCCATAGTTTTGATAAATGGGAGCAGGGAATAATGTTTGTGTCAGCATATCAATAACGGCTTTTGGATCGACTCCGTTTTTCTTAGCTATCGAGAGTGCTTCCATCATGGAGTAGCCTGCTGAGCCAATCAGGAAGTTTCCAACGAGCTTGACAAGGTTTGCCGAACCGACCTCTTCACCAAAATCGAAGATGCCTTTTCCGCCCATCGCCTCAAGGATGGGTCGAACTCGCTCTTTAGCACTTTGTGGACCGGAGAAAGGTATCCAGAGGCCCCTGGCGACGGCTGCCTCAGGTCTGCCAAAGATGGGTGCATCGACATAGGCACTGCCATGTTGTGCATGCAAGGCCGCAAGCTTCTTCGCCGTTTCAGGCATCACCGTGCTCATCGAAAGATGAATACCATTTGGTCCCAATTGCTCTAAAAAACCGTCGCTCATGACAACGCTTTCCAGTGACGCATCATCCCACAAAAGCGTCACGACAATCCCTCCACTTGTCACCGCGTCAACGGGTCGGCTCACTTGTTGCGCTTCCTGAGCAACTAGCGATGCCGCTTTGCTCGCAGTTCGGTTGTACACGTGGAGAGCATAACCAGCGTCGAGAAGATTGGTCGCCACTGGCAGACCCAGACTGCCAAGTCCAATAAATCCAATTGTTTCACTCATATGTGTTCCTCCTTCTAAATACATTGACGTGCCAAACATGATGTTAACGTCAACGTCATATTTAGCGTAAAAAAAATCTAGTGTTGTTCCGTTTCCTCTAACCAGTGCTCAAAGCGTTCGATATGGGCCTGTAGGTCCGCACGAAATTGCTGGAGCGCGCCGATCTTTTGGTCCGTCTCGGCGAGATGTTGGCGCAGCATGACGAGAATTTTCTGTTTTGGTTGTCTTCCACTGGGATCAGTGAAATAGAGGTCGATAACGTCACGTATCTCATCAAGGCTGAGTCCGAGCAGCTTTAACTGTTCAATTTTGCGCAGGCGGGCAAGCGTCTCCTCAGTGTAGTAGTGCTGACCGTGGCCTTCACGCTCACCAGGAGGGAGCAATCCAATGCTCTCATAGTAGCGCACGGTGCGCGGAGTCACCTCGGCTCGTTGTGTCAAATCTCCTATGCGCATGCGATCATTCATTGCTCACCCCAAATGTTACGTTTACGTCATGTTGATAGGATACCATCGTAGCGAGGTATTGTCAAGGGCTTGAAGTTGTACACCTTGAGTGTGTCTCCTGCGTACCTTTATATGTAAGGAAAGCAATCTTTATAGGATAAGGATACATGTATGCCAGAACAAGAAGAACAGCAAACAAATCAGGAGCAACCAAAGAACCCTACGCCACAAGAACTTTATGGTAGTCAGGGCAACACGGGTCAATATGGACAGGGACAATACGATAGCGAGGGCAAACCTGATGCACAAGGTCCACAAGCGCAGCGTATTCAGCCCACCCAAACGCAGGAAGGCACAAAAAGTCCTTCTAACGACGATGTGCCGTTGCAAGACCTGCAAAACCAACAAAACACTTAAATAGCGAATAAACAGACACAAAACGCTGTAGGGGCCATAATTATGGGTCTCCATCCTTCGGGGAGGAAATTGATGAATACGCAGGGAGACCGCAAGGGTCTCCCCTACATGTC
>CAXUHF010000030.1:1916-8863 GCA_964250765.1 uncultured Ktedonobacteraceae bacterium
CTCGCGCGCCACACCTTCTCGGTTTGGTCGAAACCCTTGCGGTCTCCCTGTTTCCCCCCGAAGGATGGAGACCCATAATTATTTACAATTCATCATTGCGCCCCTACAGGTATCGCCCACCCATTTCTTCATACTTTGTGAAATGTTACCAGGCATAAAATGAATATTTTTTCATGTATGTATGTTATACTATATGGGATTACAGAAGTGCTTCCTCTTTTGTAGCTCTTGTTTCAGCATAGTACGGTATGGCAAAGGATTACAACTTTTTTAGACAAAATTCGTATATGCTGATGAGGAGGGAGCCTATTATATCTCTTCTATATACTGAATGAAAAGTAAGTAATGAGCGGTGATAAATGTTAGAATCGACGATAGATGCTGCAAATCCGTTAGGGGTCATCGGTTCGATAGCACAGTCGGCACGCGGAACTCGTCGGGGACAGCGTACTGACACTACCGGAACACTTTCACAGACCGCTGACGTTGCGAGTGTAAGAAATAGCTTGTCAAATACAGGGGTGGTGGTTGATGCGCTAAGTGACGCGGGGCTAGTAGAACTTGTGCTTCGTGGCGACCAGAACGTCTTTGCAGTGCTCGTTGAACGCTATAAAGATGCTGTCCAAAACCTTGCCTACCGCATGCTGGGAAATGCAACGGAGGCCGAGGACGTAACGCAAGAAGCGTTTGTGCGAGCCTTTACGCAACTTGCCACTTATAAGCCAGCCCATAAATTTAGTACATGGTTGCTCTCAATTGCCTCGCACTTGTCAATTGACCAGTTGCGACGTAGACGCTTTCTCGCCTTGCCTTTAGAAGATGTGCCATTCCTCGAATGGATTGTTGACGCTGGCGTTAGCCCTGAACAATCAGCTTTACGTGGTGAGCAACATGACGAGGTGCAGACATACTTACAACGTTTGCCAGGAAAGTATCGTGCGGTCATTGTGCTGCGTTATTGGCACGATTTTTCCTATGACGAAATCGCTAATGCCCTCAACCTGACACCCGCTCTGGTCAAGGCGCGTCTTCATCGTGCGCGTGAACTGTTAGCACGCTATATGCAAAATGGTTCAGTTCTCGAAGAGGAGCAGAACGATGCGCTGTCACGACGTTAAACAGGTGCTTGCCCAACAGCGTGACACCGATGAAATGGACGACACTGACATAGCCGCGTTTCAGAAACATCTGGGCGAGTGCGCGGACTGCCGAGCTTTTGAGCAACGTCAGCAGAGCATGGATATGCTTCTGAGAACGTCACAAAAGACGGAGCAGCCTCTGGTTGCACAGAGCTTCTCTAGTACGGGCAGTGTTTCAACGCGCTCGATTATGCAAGCAGTACAGCAACGCAAACAAATCTCACAGCAACTTGAAACGCTTCATGAACAGCAACGTTCCCGTGTCGCGCGTTTGCGAACCGGAGGAGCAGTTTTTGCAGCAATTCTATTCTTTACACTTGGCAGTATTCCACTCCTGATACTCGCTATAATGCTTGTACAGACCGATTTCATGGTACAGGTATTGCTCCTGCTCAGTAATGTCGTGGACGTACTCTATGTGTTGGGACAATACGTACAGACAAGCTTGACTATTGTCACGCACAATAGTTTTCTCCTCGCGGGAGTTGGCTTTGTAGTTGTACTCATGATGGGGATGTGGCTTCGCCTGATGCGCCCTCCACGCGAGGCATAGACAGGTGGCGAAGGTCATGCTTCACCAGCCCTTTTCTTGTTAGAAGAAGAGACGACGTAAGCATGATAGGGAGTTATGGTATGCGAAAAGCTGTACAAAGATGTTTGGTACTCTATACGCTGCCTGGACTAGTACTCCTTGCAGCGTTCTTATTAGGGGAATGTATCGAAGCAGGACGAATGCCTACGGCCTTTGCATCTGGTGCCCGTGTTAGCCAGACAAGTGAGCAAATAAAGCAGGTGTGCACAGGCTCGCATCGAGGTCCTTCCTTCGGTGCTGATATTGTCGTAGATAGCGACGAAATAGTATGTGGCAACATTACCTCATTTGGTGGCACAATAGTTATACAAGGTGAGGTGCAGGGAAATGTGGTAGCGTTTGGCACAAGTGTTATCATTGATGGAACGGTTCATGGAACGATCTCCGTCTATGGTGGGAGTATCACTCTACAAAATAACGCATCCGTGTATGGTGATATTCACCTGTGTCAGGGTTCTTGGACTCCTGGTGGCGATCAACACTTACATGGAAATTTTGATGGTTGTCCTAAAAGTGCGGATCAGCTACTCATGAATGGTGCGGGACCAGATTTTCGCTTTTGGTCCACACTCGCATGGATCGCATTAGGTACCTTACTTATCGTATTATTGCCTGAGCATGTCATGTTGGTGCGTACCACGGTTACAAGCAAAATGCGTCGTAGTCTTGTACTTGGCCTTTTGAGTATACTACTAGCACTACCCGTGCTGGCTATTCTGGTAGCACTTATCATTTCCATTCCATTGGCGATTATCGTTGTGATAGGACTGATCGCGGCTTGGGCATTGGGAACGGTGGCGGTTGGCTCGCTACTCGGCGAGTACATCGTGCGTGTTGTGGCTCCACAGAAAAACACACGTCCGGTGCAGGTTGTAGTGGGATTGACAGTGTTAGTGTTGGCAGGGTCTCTCCCCTACATTGGTTGGCTTATTAGTATCGGTGCGGGCTTGATAGGGCTAGGTGCGGTTTTCTTGAGTCGTTTTGGAACGCGGCTTTATAGTCAGCCAAAACAGCCAATAATGTTATAAACAACATAAATACACTGGAAAGATGTGACGGACATGCACGGACACGACGGGCTGTGCATTGACCGCGAGGTGAACATGAGCATTGATGTCGAACTTACAGACCTTGCCTATGGCGGAGATGCCGTGGGCCGATACGAGGGACGAGTCCTCTTCGTCCCTGGCGGCATTCCAGGTGAACGTGTACGGGTAGATATTGTCGAGGAGCGGCGTGGTCACGCGCGAGCTGATATGCTGGAAATACTGCGGCCTGCACCTGAACGTGTAGAGCCTGCATTTCCTCTCCTGACCGATAGTGGCTGTCAATGGCAACACATTGCGTATCAAGCACAACTCACCTGGAAAGCTCATATTGTACGTCAGTTGCTAATGCGTATTGGCAAACAGCCTGACGCGCTTGTCCATCCCACGATTGGCATGCCTACAAGCATTTCACCCTGGCACTACCGCAACATTGCCTTATTTTCTGTTGGGCCTTCAGGTGAAATTGGCTTCAAATTAACTGAGAGTCATGACATTCAGCCACTTGAAAACTGTCCTTTACTACATCCAGCCCTTGATATGGTGTATCAACACGTGCGTGAAAAGCTTATGAATTATTTTGGCGACACGCTGGGCGAGATGGTACAAGGCTTTACTATCCGTGGTGCCGTTGGTACTGTCAATAATGCTGGTATTGGTGTACCTGTAGAAGAGGTAAGCGCGGCAGCGCGCGCGATACCAACTCTGTTAGTGATTCATGCACGTCCAGGCTCTTCGATAGAAGAACCACAACAACTGGCGAACGAGTTGATGACCGTGGCACCAGGCATTGTCGGCGTTATTATCGAGCGGGTAGGTGGGCGTTACGGGCGCGTTTTCGCAGGCCAGGAGTTTTTGACCGACACGGTGCTGGGGCGTCGATTTCGCGTCTCTGCAGATTCCTTCTTTCAGGTGAACCTGCTCCAAGCAGCTACACTAGTCGAACGCGCAATCGCCTTGTTAGAGCCACAAAGGAACGATGTTGTCCTGGATGGCTATAGTGGTGTAGGTCTCTTCTCCTCGTTTCTCGCGGCACGGAGTACTCGTGTCATCGGCATTGAGTCGCAGCCAAGTGCGGTTATGGACGCACGTGCGACGACAATGCTTAACAATCAGAACACTATCACGGTGCTAGAAGGAACGTTGGAGCGTCTTCTGGGCCAACTTCATTATCGGCGAGAACGCGTTGATGTCGCGCTGGTCGATCCACCGAGAGCAGGGTGCCATCCTAAAGCGTTACAAGCGTTGCAGACGTTGGCTCCTCGTGCCATCTGTTACGTCTCCTGTGACCCAAGTACACTTGCACGTGATATAGCCACACTTTGCTCTGGTGGGCGTTATCGCCTTGTTTCAGCACAGCCAATTGATATGTTCCCACAAACCTATCACATTGAAAGTGTCGCTTTGTTAGCTCGCGTTGGTGGTATTGGTATTCGCTAAACATCATAGAAAAATCAGGTTGGCACATGTGCCAACCTGATTTTTCTATGATGTTTAGCGAATAATATCTAATAATTGACAAGCGACTGTCTTTTGCTTAGTCGAATCTCGATCTTGCTCCCTTTCTCCATAAGCGTTCCTCTTGGCGGGCTTTGCTCTATCACATGTCCTGGCGCAACGGCATTCGTTGGAATGGCATCACCAGATACCTCGATGTCCAGTCCCAGTTCTTGTGCGCAGTTCATCGCCGAGAGTAAATCCATGTTTTTCAGATCGGGTGCGGCGTGTATTTTCGAGGTGCTATCTAATGACGAGACGACGGTTCCAAACCACGTTTCTAGCAGTTTACGCTCGTCATTTTCCTTCTTCACCTTGTCTTCCTTATCCTTATGATTCTTGATGGCGTAAACTTCGTCCTGAATCAGGAAGGGATGGTCAACACTTTTGAATATAATATCTGGCGAATTGCCAGGAGTCTCAACGTAGACATCACCGATATCTAAGAAACGCTCAAGCACGTTTGGTACCTTCACTTTGATATCACGCAAGCTCTTATATTCCGCTGCGATGCGTGCTTCGACAGTGAAGAAGAATTTTCGCTCGATGTCTATAATACGTCGGTTCGTTAGGATGTAGATGTCATCAAGCCAATTTATGTAGACAAAAAACAACGATATTAGCAAGGCCAGGAACAGCACACCCATGATGAGCCACCAATAGGTCTCAATTGTTACTGGAATATAGCCAATGCTTGGCGGAACAATGGCAACGGGCAGTATTAATATAATCAGTAAGGCAGGAATGAGCAGGTTCTTCAAGAGCACGTATTGAGAGCGCTGAATGTAACGTACTGTCTGTTCGCCCGACATATAGTGAACGCGACTGGGGATATGCAGAATGCCACCAAAAGTACGGCGTGGACCTCGCATGCGATCAGAATTGCGAGGTAGAGGATAATTTTCATCCGCATCAGCTAACTTAGGTACGGGTTTGCCCTCTGCAAGTTTTTTGAGTACAGAGGCCAATTCTGGGTCTTGCGGAACTGGCGTAGGGTCTTCTTTTTTCTTCTTCGACTTTACAATGTCAGTGACGCCTTGAATTGCGTCCTTGACTTCACGCGGGTGAGGAATATCTTTCATGATAAGATCGCCGCCCGCTAGATAGACATGAACCGTACCAAATTCCAATAGTGCCTCTAGTGGTGATTTTACGTCTACTCCAACCTGTGTGACCTTTTCGATAGGAGTTTCCTGACGTGTTGGCTGCAAAAGACCACGTGAGTTGATGATACGTTTATCTGTAATGATGTATGTCTCAACCCACCACACCGCCAGGTCTTTCCAAGCAAACCACGCACCTGTGCCAATCGTGAGCAGAACAACCCCTATCTCAAGATATGCCCAAATGATGTCGTACTGAGGGTATGCAGCAATGGCTCCTAGAACGAGAAAGATGGCTACAATCGAGGCAAGGAAAGGCAATGCTGGCCTTACAAGAAACCACCAATGCTTACGTACAACGGCGCGCACCTCTTCACCCGGCTCTTGACCAGAAAAATGCCACTTCTTGTCTCTCCCCATACGAAATTCTTGAATACTGAAACGGGGACGACCAGACTGCCAACGGTCTACAGGCTTTACTGCCATGCTTTGCTTACTCTTGGATGTTTCAGCCATTCATCACCTCGACACGATGTGCATAAAACACAGTATTTTTTATGTTGACGTATATCCGCTACGCTATTGGGGCGTCACTATTAATTTCTCGCGCCTACTACGTATACTACGTTTTTCACTACTTTTTCGCGGCAGGTGGAGCAGACTTTTTCGCCCTTCCTGCAATGAGTCCTACGACGACCGCGACGACCGCGATGACAAAAATTATCGGCATATAGTTGGTGGGATCGGGTGGCTGCACAACAACCGAGAAGAACGACTGTCCAGCCGTATTCTTGGCAAAAAAGTTGCCTGTGGTGAGATAGTAAAGAATGAACGCGCCAGAGATAACTGAGGGGACAATCCCAATAAAGCGTTCAGTCGGCGTGGTAGGCTTAGGAAACACACGGTTTCCAACAACGTAGCCAATGGCAACCACAATTGCGAATACCAGGAGAGTGCCCCACGGTCCCAGGAAGTTGTTGGAAACCGCAGTCCCCGTTGCTCCTGTTCGTGTCGAACCTGAAAAAAGGTAGTCAAACATTGCTGGAATGCGTGCGAAAAGCCCGGTAAGAAACCCGCCATTCGAGTCGGGACGAATCAAAATGACCGCAAGCAATACAAATACAAGCGTAATTAATTCGCGCCGCCAGCCACGCTGGAAGCCAACGATAATAAATACAAGAATGGCGACAAAAAAGCATTGCGAATCTGTAAATGGCAATGATGACATGATTCTGGAACTCCCCCCTATGGCATCAGAGCTAACACTAGACTACATTAGGGCTGATGGATGGATACACTATCGCTAAATGTACATCTACGCTCCCTGAACTTCCGCTCTTGCACTTAATGATACCACACCTTCTTATTAAAGCATAGTGGTTTAAGGATCAAAATAGTTTAGGTCTCCTCTCTCATACAATAAAAGATTTTTGAAGGAAGGAAAGATGTGTAGGAAGGCCGCAAGTATCTCCTATTTTGGGTCTCCATCCTTCAGAGGGGAAATTGATGAACATGCAGGGAGACCGCAAGGGTCTCCCCTACATCTCGGTGATCCGTGAACGTGTAGGGG
>CAXUHF010000030.1:8873-15248 GCA_964250765.1 uncultured Ktedonobacteraceae bacterium
CCGCTTGTGGCCCCGATCCAGTGCGGCCTGCGGCGCTTTGGTGGGCCCCCCCGGGCCGGTCTCCCTGTTTCTCCCTAATGGATGGAGACCTCCTATTTTTCCGTTCTTGTACACAACTATAGCATATGGTATAATAAGGAAGGTAGGAATCCGCTTTTTGAGACCCCTCCACCCTATAGAATCAACGCTTCAAACTGATATCGCCTTCTGGCTATGTCTGACTTTTTTTGGTGAGGATGTTTTATGGAACTTGGTAATATTAGGCCAGTTAGTATTGTTGACGAGATGACAGGCGCATATCTCGACTACTCGATGAGTGTCATTGTCAGTCGCGCACTCCCTGATGTGCGCGACGGCTTAAAGCCTGTCCACCGCCGCGTCTTGTATGCTATGGAAGATATGGGTCTCCAATCGACAAAGGCATTTCGCAAGTGTGCAGGTACCGTTGGCGAAGTGCTGAAGAGCTATCACCCACATGGTGATGTCGCCGTTTACGATGCTCTCGTGCGCATGGCCCAATCGTGGTCAATGCGCTACCCACTTGTGATGGGGCAAGGCAACTTTGGTTCACAAGACGATGATCCACCAGCCGCTATGCGTTATACCGAGGCAAAGATGGCTGCGATTGCCGACGAGCTACTACGCGATATCGACAAAGATACGGTTGATTTCGCGCCCAACTATGACAACCAGACCGAGGAGCCAACCGTCCTTCCTGCTCGCTTGCCTAACTTGCTCTTAAATGGCTCCACAGGCATCGCAGTCGGTATGGCAACCAACATTCCACCACATAATCTTAACGAAGTGTGTAGCGGCGTGATACACCTGATCGACAATCCAGAGGCAACAACCGAAGAACTTTCACATATCATTCGCGGCCCCGACTTCCCCACAGGCGGTATCATTCATGGGCGCGAAGGTATCCGCAATACCTATCTCAACGGGCGGGGACGCGTTGTGGTACGCGCACGTACAAACTTCGAGCAGACCGAGAAGGGGCGTACCAGTATCATCGTGACCGAGCTTCCCTATCAGGTAAACAAGGCAGAACTGGTCAAGAAAATCGCGGAGTTAGCCCGTGACAAAAAGATTGAAGGCATCTCCGAGGTTCGTGACGAGTCTGACCGCAACGGCATGCGTATGTATATCGAGTTAAAGCGCGACGCCAATCCTGAGAGCGTGCTGAATACGCTCTTCAAATTTACTGCTATGCAGAGCGCGTTCAATGCGAATATGTTGGCACTGGTTGATAAGCAACCACGTACACTGCGTCTCAAAGACTTCTTACAATATCATATCAATCATCGAGAAGTCGTCATCACACGACGCACACAGTTTGAACTGGCAAAGGCTGAGGCACGGCGTCACATTCTGGAAGGTCTGAAGATTGCGCTCGACCATCTCGATCAAGTAATTGCCACCATTCGCGGTTCACAAACCACTGACGAAGCGTTGAAAAATCTGCAACAGCAGTTCAGCTTCTCAGATGAGCAAGGCAGGGCAATTCTGGATATGCGCTTGGCGCGTCTAGCCGCCCTTGAGCGTCAGAAGATAGAAGACGAACTCAAAGAGGTCCTACAACATATCGAGTACTACAATATGTTGTTGAGCGATATTAATGAGATTCGCAAACTGATCAAGGCCGACTTAAAAGAACTCATGGAAAAGTACGGTGATCCACGTCGCAGTGAGATCGTTGAGTCGGAAACGGGCGATTTTAAGAGCGAAGACCTTATTCCCAATGAAGAGGTCGTGGTAACACTGACCGAGAAGGGCTACATCAAACGCCTACCATCCAGCACGTATCGGGCACAGAGACGCGGTGGACGCGGCATTACCGGCATGGTGACGCGTGAGGACGACGCGGTGCAGCATCTGCTTGTCACGCACTCGCATGATAGCTTGCTCTTCTTTACGGATCGTGGGCGTGTCTTTCAGCTACGCGTCTATGAATTGCCTGATACAGGTCGCACGGCGAAAGGCGAGCATCTCATCAATCTTATCTCCATTGAGCAGCGCGAACGCATTACAGCGATTGTGCAGGTGCCCAAGGGCGTGAGCAACGACTTCATGATTGTTGCCACTAAGAAGGGTGAGGTCAAGAAGACGGCAATGGAAGAGTTTGAGGTGGTGAGGCGCAATGGCCTGATCGCCATGAATCTTGAAGAAGATGATGAACTGATCGGCGCGAAATTAGCACGCAGCAATGATGACGTGCTGATGATTACAGCGCAGGGTAATGCTATTCGCTTTACCGTCGCGGAGTTGCGCTCTGCTTCGCGTACCAGTGGTGGTGTGCGTGGTATTCGTTTAGGCAAAGGTAATACTGTTGTCTCGCTCAACCTGACTCCTGCGAACAGCGAATTGCTGGTCGTCACCGAGTTTGGCTATGGGAAGTGTACACCCATTGACGACTATCCTCTTCAAACTAGAGGTGGTGGCGGTGTGCTTACCGCGAAAGTGAATGAGAAGACCGGACGCATTGCTACCGCCCGTATCCTCACGGAAAAGGACAACGACCTGATGATTATATCGGCGTCGGGTGTCGTTATTCGTATGGATGTAGCCAACATCATTCGTGGTGGGCGCGCAACGCAGGGACGACGCATGATGAACCTCAGTGAGGGTGATACAGTTGTTGCCGTTGCCACTACAAACGGCAAAAAGCTAGAGGATGCACCCGATAGTACAACTGAGGAAGAGGGTGTCGAGGGAGTTGAGGGTGTCGAGATAGTACAGATGCCAGAAGAGGACGTGGAGGCTGTTGAAGAGACCGATGATGAGGATGATGCACCGGAGACAGAGACAGAATAAAACGTCAGAGTGAAATAGATCAGATTTGAGAAAAACAAAGAGGCGAATGCAACAGTGCTGCATTCGCCTCCTTGTTTTTCTCAAGTCGCTATTTTGCTATGCGCTTTGTGTGTACCCTAGCACATCGGTGCCGCCTGGGTCGCCGTGGAAGTTGAAGTACATGGGACGTTCCGCTACTATCTTCGCGTTCGACCCTAGTGCTTGCACTGTGAGGGAGACCGAGTACGAGTCGGGACCCATGTTGTTGTAGGCTTGCGCGATTGGTACAACAAGTGAGTCAATGCTGACTGTTTTACGGCTTTGCGCCTTGACGACCACTTGCTCTTGTAGTACATAGGTATCTACAAAGAGTGTGACCGCTACAGTTTCGTCATTCGTTGTAGGATTTTGTAGCGTCAGGTATTCATCGAATGAGCCTGCGGTATAGCCTTCGGCAAAGGCGTAGACGCTGTGTGCTGCTGGTCCAGCCTCGCCGACTGTCTCTGTTGCACCCGAAATTTTAGCACTTCCTTTATGGAAGTACATCAAGCGGTCCACGACAATGTTTGCCGTCGAGGTAACTTCAGCTGATGAAGCCGTTGAGGTATGGCATGGATTGGTGTCACAGGTGCCGCTCGGCGCTGCATTCGCGGAATTCACATCGAAGTAGATATGACTGAGCGCAGGCACACTGACAGTAATAGCCTGCCTGTGTCCATTATCATACTCAAGCGTTATATTCGCACTGGTCGCTGTTGTACCAAAGTTTGCCAGAGTCAGGTACTCTTGGAAGTTGCTACCAGTGTAGCCCTCGGCGAAGAGCCAATCTTTGCCTGGATTCGTCGCACCCACTTCGCTTGCCGCACCAGTTGTCGCGCCACCTGCGTTCGCAATCGTATCTTTAAAGTACGTAGGACGCTCCACAACAATAGGGTGATCGCTCATCACGCTCGCCGATGTCTGCTGATACAGTTTCAACGAAAGTGGAGTTGCGGTACCACGATGAAGCGGTGCAATCGCTACCGTTTGTGTGGGGCAAGCCGACTGACCTAATTGTCCACATGCACCCGTATAGTAAGTCACGGTAACATTCGCGGTTTGTGTTGTACTTGGGTTGAGCATAGTGAGATAAGAAAGGTATGTGCGACCAGTATTGCGAGTATCCACCGATGGGAAGTAATAAGCGCTTTGTGGATTCGTCGCTCCCATAACATCTGTACCACTCTGAATACCATTATGTGAGAAGTACATGGGGCGTTCAACAACGATACCAGGACCGTTGTTTATGACTTGCACGATTGCCGAGAGTGCCTGTTGTGGATCGGTTGGCTTTAGTACATGCAAGTCCTGATTGACACTTACTGTTGCGCGTGAGCTTGCAGGCACAACGTGACTCACAACAACCGATGCTTTGTTTTCAAAAAGGTAGGTGATGTTGACCGTTGCCGATTGGCTCACACTTGGATTTTGCAGCGTGAGATACTCTTGGAAGCCATTACCAACACTTCCCTCGGCGAAATACCATGTCGTATTTGTTGGTGAGGTACGTGTCGGTCGCTGGCTCAGCGCAAGGGCAACGAGATTTGTAGCGAGATTGAATGCCTTGTAACTACCTAGACCCGTTGCCATGTCATAGTTGTTTGAGGCCGGATATAAACCGCCATTAAGATTGTTGTAGTCATCGGTGCCAGAGGTCACGTCATGAAAACTGTTCGCGTACTTTGTCGCATCGTTCGCAACCTGATACAGGAGCGGATTGACAAAGCCAAGATTGAAGCCACCTTGCCGAATCGACATTTCGTTCGTCATCGCCATCATCGCAGCCCACATTGGTGCCGCAGCCGAGGTGCCACCAATACTATTCCACGGACGCGTAGGGTCGCATCCCGCCTGTGCTGCCGTACAATAGATGAGATAACCGTTGTTAGGATCAGCATGCAGGGAGACATCAGGCGTCTCACGACAGATACTGCCTGAAGGTGCGCCACATGGAGTTGCGGAACTATGACTATTATTGACGCCAGGACCACTTTGCCATGATGGAGCTATCCAATATTTGCTGATGCCACCACCAGAAGCACCTCCTGTGTATTGACCAACAGGGGGATTGTTCCAGGCTACTTCGTGACTATATGCCGACGTTGAGCTATTGATAGAGAGCGTCGTACCGCCAACACTAGTGACGAATGGTTGCGACCCAGGATCGCCCGCACTCACACCAGTGAATGGATGTGACCCGTTGCTAGTAGCATCAAAGGCACAACCGGCACTGCCACTATCACCTGACGCCGCAAAAACGCTTTGTCCCTGTGCAGCCGCAACCATGAACAGAATGTTCTCCTGCTGTATCTCGTTTGGGTCCATGTTCTGTTCACAATCGCCCCAGCTTGTACTCACAACGGGAACAGCATCCTGCACGATTTGTGCCCACTGCGCGAGACGGTCAGCCTCGTCGTTGCCAGACTCATAGATGACGAGTCGCCCAAGTTGTGGTGCCGCACTCAGAACGAGTTGTGCATCAAGTTCAACCTCTACAATTCCGCTATCGGATGAGACGGCGGAAGAACCAGCAACCACGGTCTGAATAGGCGTGTGACTATGACCATAGCAAGCTGCATATGCCGTAAGGTCATTCTTGTTAAAGGTATCCAACTCGAAGAGGGCAACCGTCTGGCCTTCACCATGAAGCCCCGCATTATACAGGCTATCTATGTTATATGCAGTAGCCATTTGATCAGCAGTTAGATAGCGTCCCTGTGAGTCATGCCCTGGACAGGTTGTCGTCAGAGGTGCATGAATATCCTGTGTGTTTGTCCGAGTACCCAGTGGTGGATGTTGCAAGCGAACCGCGTTGTTCAGACCCGCGAAACTCTGTACTTGGCTAGCGAGCCATGCAGGAAGTTGTGGGTCTGTATCGTTCGCATAGTAGGAGATACCACCAGGAGCACTATAGTTCTTGAGTGTAACTCCAAAGGTGCGATTCACCTGAGCAACTGTACCACTAAAGGCAATAAGTAAGCGATTACTATAGGTATGTGTGATGGTGAACCCCGCCGACTGCAAGTAGTTCTCTACTGCATTATAGGTTGCCTTGCTGGGGCTAAACGCGCCCTCGTATTGTGCGGCGGAGAGATAACGGTGGTAATTGACTGATCCTGGACGTGAGATGTCCTGTACGTATTGTGTCAAGCCCGCCTGATTGGGAACACGTAGCCCAATGGATAGCGAGATGCGTTGCTGTGCGTCGGCATCTCCATGAATGCTGCTTTGCTTCAGCACAGCGGGATGTGTTGTAGGAAATGTGACAGTTGCATTCGCTGATGCCGCCCGTGCGGGTGCAAGATGCAGAAATTGAAAGACACCCACACCTATGATACAAAACAGCGCAAGTAGCGATGCGATAAGAATAAACACACGACTATAAGAAGCATGCCTATGTTCGTGACCTATGCCTAATGGATTCCATGATGGCATGAAAAACTCCTCCCTTTCAACCTATCCTCAAGTATGTAGTGTAGTGGGGGGGGGGGGGGGCGGCCCCGGGGGGCCCGACGCGGCGATGGTTTTTTTTTTGGGGGGGCG
>CAXUHF010000030.1:15258-33548 GCA_964250765.1 uncultured Ktedonobacteraceae bacterium
CTACATGCAGAGTTTAATGTGTAGGGGAGACCCTTGCGGTCTCCCTGCCAACCACGGATGATAACCAACCTGATATCAGCCGTGCCATTGTTTGGCAAACTGATGCGTCAGGTTCAGGTACTGATTTCCATAGTGAACACTTGGCTCGATCATTGCCCCCTCAAACCATTCGTTAAACGTGGTGATGGTGATCCAGTCAGGTTTACTGCTCATTGCAGCACGCCAACTCGTCGAATAGGTTGCCCCATTGTTACGTGGAACAATATACGTCCCTTGGCGTCCAGGCACGCGTGTATCATCGTAGCCCGGTAGCACACCAGCAGCCCAAATTTTTTGTGTGTGATGCGCCTGATTGTATGCATTGATCTGGTTACGAAAGCCTTGATCGACCTGGGGCATAGTACCATGCTGAATGCCCCAGTAGCCTGCACTGAACAGGTGAATGCCATCAAAGACATTTAACAAGTTCATATCGAGACCCTCGGCAGACCAGATCATGTTGTGATGAGGGTCAACCTGACTCCGAATGTACGCCCACTCGCCAAGAGTACGGCCGTTACCGAGCGGGTTCCAGAAGAACAAGACCGGCTTACCGTGCCAGTGAAAGAAATGGCTGTTCGCGCTATAGTGCTCTAACACGTAACGCAATCCATTAATCATCTTCGCTTGCGTATTCAGTGCTGGGGCGTCACTCTCCATATAGAGCGAAGATGCGAAGTGAAAACCTGTGCTTTTCTCTAACGAAGTGGATTGAGCCAGTACCTTCACAAAGTTCTTATCAGTATTGTCATTGGGACCCCACCAAGAGCCGATGAACCCCGTAATACCAGCACTCGCGGCTTGCTCGACCTGACGGTCTACTGTCGCATTGTCGCTGGAGTCATACTCTGGCTTTGGTATATCTGACATATGGCAGGTACACCAGTCGGAATGGTGATACCACATGTAGTAGAATGCCAGGACGGGCTTGTTATAGTTCACCGTCACAGGTGGATGTGTCGTGGGTGTGCGCGTAGGCGTCACAGGTGGAGTTTGTCCTGGCAACACTTTCAAGCCAACATGAAACCCTCTAGCCGTTCCACCACTTGCCTCGGCCCACCCATAATTGAGTACGCCAAGTAGAGTGATGAGCAAAGCGACGACAAGGGCCGTCAAACGAACAGATGAAGAAGTGCGCGGAGAATGGGCGCGCGAGACACTTGGATGAGTTTGATGTTCACTGCTGCTATTCTTACCACGAAACAAATGCATGAGAACCTCCCTTTGTATCCAAGATACACACCACTTCCAAATCCACTTAATCACGCATCTGTACTCTTATGGTACAGCACATATACATAGTAGCATTCTTTTTATTGGCAGTACAGTATATGAGACGATGGTACTGTAGGGGCGATGCTGGAAGAAATTAGACAGTACTGAACTTATGGTAAAAATGGAGGGAGTAAAACGTGGTAGAGAAAAAGAGCTTGTGATTTACGAAACGTAGACATTGGAGTTACTATGTTCTATTCGGCGGTCAATCCTGGTATACTACAGATAGGCGTGGGAGGGACGAACAATGAGGGTACTTCCCAAGAAGAGGGAGCCAGCGTGACCGTGGATAAACCAGTCGAGCCTCACGTGTCAGCCGAGAAAGCAGCATCACAAGCTAATGCCGTCTTGACGGTTGCCCAACTCTATGAGCAATTTAAGCGACCTATTCACTCCTATATTTATCGTCTGCTCGGCAATCAGGAAGATGCGGACGATGTAACACAGGAGGTCTTTGTGCGTGCCTGCACCTCCTGGCACGGTCTTTATGAGCGAGAACGCCTCTCGCCCTGGCTCTATCGTATTGCTACAAATCTGTGTGTCGATATGTTACGCAGACGCAAACGTATCTCCTGGTGGTCGCTTTCGCACCGCTATCATAATGATGAGTATGGTGAAGAAGGCGCGCATGAAGACACATTTGCCTTTCTTGCTGATAATGGAGGTATTCCAGAGATAGCTGAACGTGACCTTATTCGGCGCGCACTCGATAATTTACCACCAGAGTATGCGACCGCTTTAGTGCTGAGTGCTGCACAAGGCGTGTCCTATCAAGAGATTGCGACGATTATGGGTATCTCACCCAATGCTTCCGCGACACGCATTTCGCGTGCGAAACGTATGTTCATAGAACACTATCAACGTCTCAATAAGGATGGTGGAAAACAGGAGAAGGGACGATGAGCGAGCGCGATCTTTCTTTCCGCCCAAGCATGTCTTCAGAAGAACCTGATCCTCGTGTATGTGAAACAATGCGCCAATATCTCGCTGTATGGGATGATCTTACGACGGAACAAAGGCATACCGTCGCTACTCATGTGCGCGCCTGTCCATCATGTAGTACAGAACACCTCGCCATGAATCAGGTTACACACCTGATAGCATCACTTGAAGCTTCAAGCCCTTCGGCACGTGTGGATAAAGCTGTCATGGATGCGATTGCGGCACAACACAAGCAAGGACAAGTACGACATCTTTTACCAATTAGTAGACAAAAGAGGCGCAGAAATACACTACAAGCAGTAGGACTTCTTGTCGCGGCTGCTGTCGTGTTGATAGCTACCTTTGCGACGGCTCGCTTTATGAAAACGCAATCGTCAGCGACACAAGCCTTTCTTTTGCCTACAACGCTTTCATGGAGTGCATACATTCTCTATCACAGTCAGACAAAAATAGATACGAAGGGCAAACGTTACCACATCGACAGCTACGATCAGCTTGGAAGTGGTGATCTTAATGTAGAAACGGTCCAGGAAGGTAGCGTGGATGTCGTATTGATAGAGCATGGCTCAACCAATCTCGGTATGGATGAGATGCATCATATCGCACAACAAAATGTGCAGGGCTGGGGTATCGATATGTCGCAAGAGTCGCTGTTCGACTTGAACGAGATTCGACACGAACTCAACACGCACTCAGCGACCTACCTGGATACTGATTCGTTTCATGGAACAGATGTATATCGTATCCGTTGCGAAAATGGGTTAGTGCTTTTGCTGGATATGCACTATCGCCCAGTAAATATCCTGGCGGGAGCTGTAGGTCCAGGCACAGGTGAACCTATCTACGATACGGTATCGTTGTTACCACCTACGAAAGTTCCACCTTCGATGTGGAATATGCAAGTTCCCGTAGGCTTCAAGATGGGCGTTTTACCTGCACAACCATAATACAATAGCTGAGAGGGTGTGCTAAAGCAGACCCGTACAGGAGGCATGAATAGTTACCGAGATGAGATGAAATTCCTGTACGGGTCTGCTTTAGCACACCCTCTACGCTCAATCTGAATAGTTACTAGACGTTACGGTTTGACCCTTAACCCTTAGAGGGAATACAATAACGATAAAGAGTCCTATAGTATAGACACATCCATAATGCTGTGGAGGAAGAGAAGCAGAGTATGTCCGAGATAAAAGTAGCGATAAATCGTATTCCAGTAGTGGTGGGAGCGGTTCGCACACCAACAGGTAAATTTTTAGGCGGTTTGAGTAGTTTTACTGCCCCTCAATTGGGTGCGAAGGTGATACAGGAAGCGGTTCGTCGTGCTGGTATCGACCCAGAGACGATTGACGAAGTGATTATGGGCAACGTCGTGTCAGCGAACGTCGGGCAAGCTCCCGCTCGTCAAGCCGCGCTTCATGCTGGCTTACCAGATTCTATTCCAGCATTTACCGTGAACAAGGTATGTGGCTCAGGCTTAAAGGCAGTTATGCTCGCGGCACAAGCTATTCGTACAGGTGATGCACAGGCATTCGTCGCTGGTGGCATGGAAAGTATGAGCAATGGTCCATATATGTTGCCCAAGGCGCGCACAGGCTATCGTATGGGCAATGGCGAGATTGTCGATAGCGTCGTCCATGATGGCCTCTGGTGCGCCTTCGAGAATATTCACATGGGCGAAGAGGCTGAGATTATCGCTGATAAATTTGGCGTCACACGCGATGAGCAGGACCGCTACTCATTACAAAGCCACCAACGTGCCGCAGCCGCAACAGCCGCCGGACGCTTTAAAGATGAGATTCTGCCAATTGAAATTAAGCAGAAAAAAGGGAGTATGCTGATTGAGGCCGACGAGCCTATCCGTGGCGATAGCTCAATGGAGGCACTCACAAAACTAATGCCTGCCTTCCAAGAAGGCGGTACTGTAACGGCTGGAAATGCGCCTGGTTTGAGCGATGGAGCATCGGCAACGGTTGTTGTCGATCAAGCCTTAGCGGTAGAGCAACACCTGGATATATTGGCGTATATCACAGGCTACGCGTCAGGCGCGATCACGCCACGCTACATTTTCGCCGCGCCACCGGTTGCGGTACATAAACTTCTACAGCGTACAGGCATGAAGATTAGTGACTTCGACCTGATCGAGGTCAACGAGGCGTTCGCGGCCCAGACGCTTGCCAATGGCAAAGAACTCGACTGGGACTGGTCGCGTGTCAATGTCAACGGTGGTGCTATTGCGCTTGGACATCCCATCGGTTCCAGTGGCTCACGTGTCCTGACAACCCTCATCTACGAATTAAGGCGTCGTGGTGGTGGACGTGGGTTAGCAACGTTGTGTCTAGGCGGTGGTGGTGCCGTCGCTATGTCGATTGAAGTATAAGTTTGTTACTGGGATAGATACATTTTAAACAGTATCTAGTAATTCTGTAGGGACCTAATTTATTACACCCTTTGGGCGATTGACCATGTTAGAGGAGACTGAAATATTTCTCATGTCCTCCAGCATTTGTGCGTTGCCAACAAGGTGTAATGAATTAGACCCTACAGTATCGTTTCAATGAAGCCCCAATTCTTCCTGCATAAACTCCTTCACGCCAGCACGTCCCGTTATTTGAAACCACAACGGGCCATTGTTATGCTCAACTGTCAGCATAAAAGTAAAGAAAGGACAGCATTTTCGTTCCAGAGAAACGAACTCAGCAAGTATGAGATAGAGATCGGCAGGATAGCTGAACATGTAGCCGTCGGGTAGTTCCTGAATTTGCAGAGTAGCATTATTCATTTGCTTGGCGATAGCTTCACGGCGTTCTTGTTGTGTAGCATCTAGTGCGTTAATGTTACAAGCAATGGGAGCTTCGTGCGATGTATTCATGTGTTTTTCTCAAGTAGGTAGAAATCTACGCTTTATCAAACCAATAATTTTGCTTCCTCTATAGCCTTTTGCCATTCTAAGGGTACCTGCGCCACTTTTTCACGTCCTGATGGCTTATGAACAGGTTGTCCCAATGGACGCGTTTTAAGTGTGCTATTGGCTAACTGATTGATGCGTTCTTTGCTGATACGAATGTACTCTACCTCTTTCTCCACACCTACTGCTCTTCGACCATGCATGAGTGCCGCAAGGAGTGTTGAACTAACGCCGCTATAGGGGTCTAGTACCCGATCTTCTTCGTGAGCCAACGCGAGAACACAGCGTTCGACGAGTTCTACGGGAAATTGGCATGGATGAATAGTTTTTTCGATATGGTTAGATTTCACGTTTGGAATATCCCAATCGCCACTTTCCCACTCTTCTTGCAGAAATTTCCAGACATCAGATGGTTTTTTTCCGAGCGTATTGCCAGAGGGCTGGCCTCGTTTTGCTCCCTTAAAAGGAAGGTGTTGTCATGCTGCTACTAAGCCTCACAAAATCTTTCTATCGCTATGGTAGCAAGTATACACGACTCTGTAGAGTCTAACAAGGATTTATAATTTGCTAACAACATCCTTAGCCATCGCTCCAGGTGATGAGGATAACAGTGGAAGCTTCTTTTGCAAATACAACACAGCATTCTCTTCCCAGCGTGGCTTGAGCCAGGCGAACAGTTGGGTTCTGGCATCGGCGGGCGAAAGCTGGAGGGGTTTGACGCCATGCTCTTTCATCCAGTGCTCGGCTAGCATATGACAGGTGCCATTCCAGCCAATTTTCTTGCCCTGGTCATTGCGGTTTTCAGCCGCTCCTGAGATCACAATATCGGCAGTGTTTTGCAAATCGATCAACGCGTGGTCGAAGGCATTTTTGTCAGACTTGTCCTGCATCCCGGCCAGTTTTCTGAGCATTCTGACATCGATGCCGTGGTTCTGCTGGATGATCTCGTATATCTGCACGGTTGAGGGAGCCAGCAGACCCGCAGCATAACGCTCTTCCACCGTTTGAGGTGAAGTAAGCAGACATTTTACAAGCGGAAAAACTTCTCGCGCGATCAAGATGGGTCGGGAGCCGATAAATCTGCCATAGACAGCGATTCCATCAGAGGCAAAGCGAGCGCGCCAGTGCCAGGGATCGGTATTGGTGTTGGTGTGCCATGCAGCAGGCTCGGTAATCGACTCAAGAGAGGGATGGGCGGGAATAAATCCTGATAATGGCAGGATGCCCAGTTGTTCTACTGCTCGACAGGCTTCTTCATAGGTTTTCACGATGCGACGTGACATATGCAGGCTCCTTTTCTGAAGAATTTGTTCTTATCTGATTTACAATGGAATTCTCAGTAACTCTCTTAGCCCCCATACTACACCGACGCCGACGAGCATCGAGAGCAGCACGTTACGAGTTCGGATAGCAACAAGGACTGTCGCAAGTGCAGCACCAAGTTCGGCAAAGCCTGTACCGAATATTGTAGGGGCAACGAGCGAGACTATGACCGTACCGGGAATATATCCTAACCACGCTTTTAGATGATGGGAAAGTGGAACGCGACTCATAAGCCATAGCCCACTTATGCGTGTCAGGTAGGTCACGAGGGCCATACCCAGAATGGTTACGAGTGCTGGTAGGCTAGTCTGCATGTCGTAGTCCTCCTACTATACTTCCTGCCAGACCACCAAGCAGAATATACCACTTGCCAGGAAAAAGGTGTGCTGATACAACAGCCACAATTCCTGCAATAATCCAGGGCAACAGGTCTGACTTGCCTTTCCATAATCCCACAAGGAGCGAGAGAAATACTGCTGTGAATGCGAAGTCTAGCCCAAAGCGTGCAGGGTCATGAACTGCATCGCCAAGTATTCTTCCGATAACTGTTGAACTGAGCCACGCTATGTAAAGTACGAGACCGCTACCAAGCAGAAATGCCGCATTACATTTCCCTTTATCAAATTCACCCATCGTCAATGCCCAGTTCTCGTCGGCTAGAAAAAAGAGCGTTGTGTACACCTTTAAACGAGGAAGCCGCAAGAACCAGGGACTGATTGCAACACCTAAGAGCACGTTGCGTACGTTGACAATCAATGTTGTAAACAAAATTACTGCAACCGGTAACGGCAGAGTCCACAAACTCAGCACAATTAATTGTGCTGACCCAGCATAAACGAGTCCACTCATCAGGAACACTTCGAGAATGCTAAGCCGTGCTTGCTGCGCCAACACTCCAAAGGCAAGCCCTTCGGCGCAGACACTTAGCGCAATCGGTAACATTTGCCTTGCTCCTGCTAGCCCACCCTTGAGATCAAATGTCACCACTTCTTCTATAGGTGGTTGTGACATTGAGGCGAGTTGCTCTGACATGTCTATGTTCCTTTCGGGGTGAGTTGGCGAACCATTACTGTCGTTGTGAAAACGCAAGACGAACGCCAAGTCCGATAAAGACGCCTCCCGTTAACCAACGAATAAACATGGCAGCCCCTGTATGTTGTTGAAGCCATGTACCAAGAAGGCTTGCAAGTAACGCAATGCTGGCGTCTACAGCTAGCCCTGTACCATTGAATGCAAGACCAAGAACCAACAATTGGACGGGAATATGTCCGTGTGCCTGATCAACAAACTGAGGGAGAAACGCAAGATAGAAAAATGCGACCTTTGGATTAAGGAGTGTCGTGAAGGTGCCTTGCCAAAATGTACGTGCTAAACTCGTTTTCACACTAGAAGAACCTCTGACAAGTTCTTCTCTGTTGAGGATTGCACGAATGCCTAGATACACTAGATAGACTGCACCAACATATTTGATGACATCATATGCTATCGGTACAACGAGAAAGAGACCAGTGAGTCCTAATGCAACCGCCGAAGTTTGTAGTAGGCCACCTAATGCTATCCCAATGCAAGAGATGACGCCTGCGGAGCGACCTTGTGTGGTACTGCGTGCAATGATGTACAGCATGTCGGGTCCCGGAATAATACAAAGCAGCACTGTTGCTGTAAAGAGCAAAAAGACGTTGGTAGGTGTTGGCATAATGAAGTCTTTCCTTTCATCTTTGTAACGCCCTTTTTTGCTACTATACCATTACATAAAGTATAATGTAAAGGAAAAGATATACTGATTAAATAGTCATAGGGGAATACGAGCGAATGGAAATGCTTTGTTTAGATGTCTTAAATAGTGATTGGCACGATTATCGTGGCACTGGCAAGGATGAGAATCGTCTTCTTTCACCAGAATGGTGGAGACAATTGATTGCTCACTGGAATTTCTCGGTAGATGATGTACCGAATACCTCCACAATAACAACTTTTCAAGAGTTGCGAGCACTGATGCAACGGGTGGTGCAAGCACTGCTTCAGCAACACATTCCTCTAAAGCAGGATATCCTGTTGCTGAATAGCTATCTCGATAAAGCACCTTTCAAATTAAAGCTAACAAACACCAATGATGATTTGCAACTGCAACAAGTTCCCTTGGTTACAGGATGGGAGCATGTGTTAGGAGAGGTTGTAATTTCCTTTGCAACTCTGCTGTCAAATTATGATTTCTCGCGCATCAAGCAATGCGAAAATCCTGATTGTCGATGGGTCTATTATGATGAGAGTGCTAATCAAAGTCGGCGGTGGTGTGAAGATGCTTGCGCTAACTTAATACGTGTAAGACGATTCCGGGCACGACAGCAAGACAAAACAGAACTATAAATTGAAACTTTTTTAGCCTGCATTCCGTCCAATCTATATCTCATAATAACAAGATACAATAGTTTGTATAACACTACCAACTACACGCGTATAACATATAAAGAGCCATTTCTGAAGGACCTTATCCATGAGCTGCCACCATTTCCTATCGTTCCTTAACAACGAAGAAGTATTTACTCTTGCCTTAGATACAACAGACTTGCCAGAGGATGTACGGGATCATATAGAGCAGTGCGAGCTATGCCAACACGATCTCATGAACTATCAACAGGTAAATCAAGCACTGTTGTTCGCGCTGTATCGTAAAGAGTGTCCAGAGAGTATGGCATTAAGTGCTTATGCCGCGAATATGCTTCCACGAGATGAGCAAATACCTATTCAACTCCACCTACGCGTATGTCCACTATGTACAGCAGAAGTGGATGAAGTACGCCACTTCTTTTCTAATACCGAAGGGATAATGTAAAACAAGAAGTTGTTGTAAGGCAGATGGCTGACAACAACTTCTTGTTTGTGTAGACGAGCAATGGTTGCCATATTTCCTTATTAGGGCATACAATATCCTCAGAGTATTTTTGTTCGACTCGAAAGGAAATGCGTAATGCGAAGTAAGATAACTGTTGTCGGGGCTGGCTTTGTAGGCAGCACCCTTGTTCAACGACTGGCGGAACGCGACTACGCGGATGTAGTCATGTACGATATTGTGCCAAATATGCCGCAGGGCAAAGCGTTAGATATGTTACAGGCTGGTCCTGTGCTTGGCTATGACTCGCTAGTGACAGGCACCAATGACTATGCCGATACCGCAAACTCTGATATCGTCGTAGTCACCTCTGGCTTCCCACGCAAACCTGGCATGACTCGTGATGATCTGGTCAAGAAGAATCAGGAAATTGTGACCCAGGTGACGGAGCAGATAGCCAAACATTCCCCAAATGCTATTCTAGTTGTCGTCACAAATCCACTTGACGCGATGGCACAACTTGCTCTACATGTCAGTGGTTTTCCACGTGAACGTGTTATCGGTATGGCTGGTGTCCTTGATACAGCTCGTTTTCGCACATTTATCGCACAGGAAGTTGAAGCTTCGGTCCGTGACGTGCAAGCATACGTACTTGGTGGACATGGCGACACAATGGTGCCACTCTCGCGGATGTGTACCGTCGCTGGTGTGCCTATCGCACAGTTAATATCAGCAGAACGCATCGAGCAGATCGTGCAGCGTACCCGTGATGGTGGTGCAGAGATAGTGAAATTGCTAGGTACAGGTAGTGCCTACTTTGCGCCGTCGGCCTCTGTACTACAAATGGTCGATTCAATTCTGCTTGACAAGAAAATGATTGTACCATGTGCCGTATATCTTACAGGTGAATATGGTATCAATAATCTGTTTGTGGGTGTCCCTGCAAAACTTGGTGCGAAAGGTATCGAACAGGTCGTCGAAATAGAACTGACCGAGGAAGAGCGCACTCTGCTCCAAAAGTCCGCGAGTGCCGTCAAAGAACTCGTCGATGTAATGGGAATTTAGGGAACGAATGATAGGGAATAGACGCAGATGAGGCAAAGCCTCATCTGCGTCTATTCCCTATCATTCGTTTCGGGCAAGGGAGCCTTCCCAACGCCCGCGATAACTATAATAAATTCGCCTTTGAGCTTTCTTTCTTTAGATGCAGCTAACAATGTTGACAATGTACCTCGCTCGACTTTCTCAAACATCTTGGTTAAATCGTTGGCTATTGCGGCTTGACGGTCTCCATAGACGGCGAATGCATCTTCAAGAAAGTCGTCAAGTCGGTAAGGACTTTCATAGAAGATAAGCGTGTGTGGTGCCTCTTTATCAATTTCCATAAATTTACGTCTACCAACAGATTTGCGTGGTGGAAAGCCACGAAACGTAAAGCTGTGGACAGGCAAACCTGATAACACAAGTGCCATAATTAGTGCCGTTGGACCTGGAATCATTGTGACTTCTATATTTGCTGCAACGGCTCTGCGTACAAGTGTGAAACCAGGATCAGCAATGCCAGGCGTGCCTGCGTCAGTAACAACAGCTACTGATTGTCCCTGTCGTAGTAGTTCCTCGATACGGTCCCCTGCTCGCTGTTCATTATGTTCGTGAAAGGCGATTTGCGGCTTAGAGATGTCAAAATGCTTGAGCAATAACCCCGTTTTGCGCGTGTCCTCGCTCGCCACGACATCAACCTGACGTAGGGTGTCAAGTGCACGCAACGTGATATCTTGCAAATTGCCGATGGGCGTGGCTACTAGATAGAGCATTATTACGCTCCTGCACGTTTACGTATGGTTGGCAACATAGCCAGTACATCCTGTCGTTTTACCTTTAGCGTATGAGTACGAGGGAAGTCGTCATCAGGCCAGACGGTAAAACCGCGTACCTGCTGATGAGACGCGAGTTGCTTGTTGACCTGTTGCACAATCGACTTGGCCTTACTCGCATCATCTATAAGCAGAATGCCATGTACTTGTGGGTCTTTGTCATCTTCTGTCAGTCCAATGACAACGGCATCTTTGACACCGGGAATCGTGACAAAGATGTTTTCGATATCCTCTGGATAGACGTTCATGCCGTTTGCAAGCACGATCAGATTCTTTTTTCTTCCTTTTAAGTAGAGATTGCCTTGTTCATCCTGTGTGCCGAGATCCCCTGTATGATACCAACCGTCTTGAAATGCGAACGCTGTAGCCTCTGAATTCTTCCAGTAGCCGAGCGCAACATTAGGACCATGCACGAGTATCTCCTTATCATCTGCGATGCGTATATCCACATCCGGCAGAGGTTTGCCGACAGAAACAAGATTGTGTTCGTGTGCAGGCGTCGCTGCTATAACGGGAGCACATTCTGTGGCACCGTAGCCTTGTATGACGCGAAACCCCATAGTTTCCCAATGCTGTCCAAGCTTTGGCGAAAGATAGGCCCCACCACTGACAAAGAAACGGAAGTGTCCACCGAAGCGTTTATGCACGGTCCCAAAGAAGAAGCGGCGCAGACCAAATGGCACATACGCGGCGATACGATGCAACGTCTCCCATGCTTTTTCACGTTTCTGACGCCGTACCTCACGCTCAATTCCACTAAGAAAGAGCTGTAATGCTTGCGGCACTAAGACCATAACGCTTACACGCTGACTACCTAGCAGTTTCAAGAGCGTATCAGGTGAAAGTGTGCGCGCATAGAGAATACTTGCCCCTGCCGCAAGTAGTGCTATATCTATAGTTAATTCAAACATATGCGATAAAGGAAGAATCGAAAGTGCTCGATCCGTTGTACTAATGTCTATAACTTTAAGTGCGGCTAGAGCATTGCTCACAATATTTTTGTGGGAAAGCATCACACCCTTTGGCTGTCCTGTCGTGCCAGAAGTAAAAACGAGTTCAGCAAGGTCGTTCTCGTTCACCAAAGGTACTTGTGTGCTATCAAAGTCTTCCTGTGGTAGCAAATCAATATCAATAAGTGGTACTGGCGGCTCTTTTAATCCTTTATATTGTTTTTCTGTAGTGATGAGAAATCGTGCTTCCGTTGTCTCAGCAATGCGATGAAGGAAATCTTCTTTACTACTAATATCAAGTGGGACAACAACCATTCCGACAAGGAGCGTTCCCAAATAAGCGATAAGCCAATCAATACGACTAGGACACCAGATGAGTAGACGGTCGCCAGACTTTGTCTGCTGCTTCTGTAAATAGCCAGCAAAACCCTCGACGCGTTTTTGCATATCTGCATATGTTATGCAAGTGATTTCACCTGTTTCAAGTGGTTCTAGTAATGCTGAACGCGTACTAAACCGCTTCGCAGATTGTAGGAATAGTTCTGGAATAGTGGTCATTATCTGCCTCTCTTTATGATCGTTCACTAGAAACGGCATTCGCAATACAACATCATTGTTTTTGCTCAGTAGTATACGCGCCAGAAACTAGAAGAATACTGTGGTGTGCTACCCAATTATAATGCAATGTCAGTCTCTTTGACTAGTGGCTTCACCACTGTACTTATAAAGGTCTGAATGGGTACACGTATTTTTTGTGCATGCTAACATTTCATGACACAATGTTTATTATTGTTATTACTCTGTACAATTTATATTCTATGAGTGTATACTAGATCAAAAAAATTCCTGTTATACTTTGCTACTTAGAACACCTATTATGCATTGAAAATATGTGATAATTGTGTACAATAATTTTTACACATCATTACAGGAAAATATATGAATCTACTATAAAAGATTTCAGTCATTCTTAAATAATCGTCAACAAAAATGTTGACATTGCGATAATAACATGATACACTCTGTCGTATGATGTTTTACATACCCCGTTGTCTTTTTCTACGCGCATACGATATGTGAATGTGTCCTTTTATGAACTGACATTCTAATAAATAGGTATGTGTTTTTCTAATGCAAGTCCAGAAGAAGACATTCCATTTTTTTAGCAACCATGCGAATAGTATGTACTAGTTAAATGGTTGAAAAAACATCTTAACACTATTAAAGGAAATATCGAAAGGAAACTATCCCATGCCATCCCTTGAAACCGCAAACGTAGGGAAGGCTGTAGCTGCCAGAGTTGGAACTAACATTCGCGAAGTCCGTACCAAGTTAGGGATGACTCAAGCTCAGCTTGCTGCCCCCGAATTCTCAATTTCCTACATCTCAGCAATAGAAAGGGGCAAAATTCGGCCCTCACTGAAAGCTCTTTCTATTCTTGCACGCCGCTTAGACGTTCCTCTGACCTTTCTCCTCGAAGGCTCACCATCCGGCGCCGCAGAAGCTAGAGCTGTAGGCTACTCTCCCGCCGATTCAGGTCCAGATCAGCGCGTAGACGTTGACCTGCTTCAAGCTGATGTGCTTGTGCAACAAGGCGCATTCAAACCAGCCGAAGAGTTATTGCTACCCATTCAGGCCGAAAGAATAACAACCGATCAAGTCTATCGACTCTATCTTCTTCGCGGTCAAGTGCATCTTGGCTCTGGCGAATACCAGGAAGCGGTCGTTGATCTCCGCTTGGCATTGTCACAAGGAGAAAGTCTAAACGATAGTGAATATACAGAACGTGCACGAAATTTTCTAGGTAAAGCATATTTTGCCTTGTATAACTACACGCTCGCAATGGAAAACCATCTGCACTGCAATACCGCTATTGAGCAAGGGCTAGTTACAGACCCTGTGTTTTCACTTGATGTCTACAGTAACCTTGCAAATGACTACTTTAGATTAGGTGATCTCGCTCAGGCTGTAATGTACTTTCAGCGCGCCATTGACATGCTCGATGCCGCGAATAGCGACACTCGGAGTTTCGCACAGAAGTATATGCAGATTAGCCAGCACTATAAGTCTATTGGCAAGATGGTTATGGCACGGGACTATGCCATGCGCAGCCTTGCCGTTTACGAAATGCGCGACGAGCAACGGCTTGTAGGACTTACACACCAAAGACTAGGCAAGACGCTTGAGAAGCTAGACCAACTTGATGAGGCCGAACAAGAGTATCATCGAGCAATCGCTATCGAGCGCGCGTTGAATGACGAGGTCGCCGCCTCCATCTGTCATACTGGTCTCGCGGAATTGTTGCTAAAACGTGACAAGGTAGACGAAGCCGAACATGAAGCACAAGAAGCTTTGCAGTTTGCCCAAGCGGGTGATGATGCGCAGACGCAAGGTCAGGCTCTTATCGCATTGGCGCAAATAAGCCATAAAAAGGGCGACTATCCCTCTGAAGATACATTCTTCACGCAAGCATTGGAACTGTTGGATGCAGCAGAAGCACATGAAATTGCAGCCGGTGCCTACTTCCGCTATGCCAATATGCTAGAAGAGCGCGGCGAGGTTCAGCGTAGCCTAACCGCTATCAAGAAGGCGTTCGAGCATCAGCAACGTAAGGGCAAGCGCGGCGACATCGAATAGTCAGCACTCAGTTTGATACAATTCACAAAAAAATGACAGCATATACGCTGTCATTTTTTTGTGAATTGTATCAAACTGTTTTTTCTTGTACAATGCAAGAAATGAAACGCAGGATTTCGGAGGGCTTTCCAGATGCCATTTACGGCGAATGACTTGCGCTACCACGCCGAGCAGAACTATCCTTTACTGTACGCATATTTGCATCGGCACGCGCAGCGCCATTTAGGGGCACTCAAGTACGATGCGTTCGAGGTTGATGTCGTGGTAGGGCATGTGGTGGAGCAACTTGTACGTCTCGGTCTCTTCGGTGCCGCGAACACAACACCACTTGGTGCGCTTGATCGTTTAAGTGATGCGCAGTTCTATGCTTTTCTTAATCGTAGTGTGAAAAACAAGGCGATTGATCGTTTGCGCAAACGGCGTCTACAAGTCAATACCACCGCCGAGTTAGAGGGACCCGATAGTGCAGATATGGATGAGAATCCACTGAACGATGCGGTAACATCAATCTGGGGTACAACCCCCTTCAAGACTCCAGAGGAGACTGCTTTCTTTCTCGTCACCCAGACCGAATTACGCAATCTTTTGAAGCACTGTATTATGGCATTAGGAAGTGCGCCACATCAGCTAGAAGCGGTTATCCAGGAACTTCGGGAGCTGGGGGCAGACGAGTTGCTGCAAGAGTTACCTACTACTCCATTGGTCTCTAAATCCGTGAAGGATGCACATGTCAGTCAGCATAAGGACCACGCACATAAAAAGCTCCGTCATTGTTTACAAGAGCAAAGCACGAATTTGGCAGTGACCATCGCTTTACGTTTGATTAAGTATGCAACACGCGCCACAACTACCAATGACTATACTGTTAGTGTTCTCACACTCACACAACAGGATATTCCTGAACCGAATGTACGTTCGGGCCTCAAACAATTGGTAGAAGAAAAGATACTCGATTGGCAGGGAGAAGATGTTGTTCATCTTACAACGGCCCAGATGAAGCAAATAACACGCTTCTACAAAGAAGAGTAGGCGCTAGCTAGATATGACTCTATAATAGGCTTTACGCCTTTGTAATATGCTTTGTGAGCTGCAAGGAGATACAACATGGATAACATTCATTCTGCTTACGACGAGAATACACAGAAATTAGCTCAATGGCTACAAGATATTGTACGTACTCCTCCTGCTGCTCCGTCTGAACAGGCATCACCTACGCCCTCCGGTACAAATACACAAAAAAGTCCTATTACAGGTGAGCGCGATATTCAACTAGAGCTTTTATTGCAAGATAGTAGTTACCATAAACACTTCTATCAACAGCTTCCTGATTTTGTGCTTGCACTCCTCAATAATGACCCGCAGGCTGCGACACAGTATGCTCCATTGTTGTATCATCTCGTCGGTTGCTCCATCTGTCACCAAAGTTACTTGGAGATTTACGATGCGATGCGTGCCGCCCTGTATCCTCGTGAACCGCGTCCCATTCTTGGGCAAGGTACGCGTACTCTTGAGGCAACACCTCAACGTATGCTATCGCATCTCTGTCAAGCATGGATTACACAGGCCGAGGCGATTCTGCGCGAAGCTCGGCATGATAAGACGAATGGCGATAGTGCTGCAAGAGTCCTGTTACAAGCTGCCATCCAGCTCAGTGCGCGTATCAAGCAGGACGGTGTGCGTCAGCAAGCTCGCCACGACCTTGTACGTGTTGCGACACTTTTTGATGCTCCCGATGTTCCTCAAACGGGTCCAGTGAATCATGCCTTTACTCCTGTGCTTGCCGGGCCAAGGGGTTTGACACGACGTGGCGAGAAATCCAGTACATTATCGCAAGCAAAAGAGGGAACCCTAAACCAGCTTGCGATTGTCTTACAATCACAGGGGTTAGAAGGTACGGTCGTACAGCGTGGGCAAACGCTAGAACTTCACCTACAAGACCTCGATGTATCGCTGCGAGGCCATTTTGTTTCTACCTCAATCGCGCTTGGTTCACTCATTGAACCGATACGCTGGCTTGGTGGCAATCCACGAGCCATTCGTAGTACTGTTCCTGTTGATACAACTGGCACTCTGACTATGCCACTCGGCGAGACAGAACTACGTCTGAGCGTTCCCGAAGAACGCAACCTGTTAGAGACCACGTTTTTACTGCTAGAGGTACGGGAAGCGAATGAATAATATGATGGTGAACATGATACGTGCTTTGCACGTATCATGTTCACCATCATATTATTCATTCGCTTCATTTGGTTTGAAATCGACGGTACCGCTTTTACCGCCGCTCTTTTGTGCGACGTAGGCTTGTTCAAGAGTGATTGTGATATCCACACCTTTACACATGTCATAGATGGTGAGAGCGGCAACGGTAACGGCTGTGAGTGCCTCCACATCAACTCCGGTTTTGTAGGTGGTACGTGTTCGTCCTACTATGAAAATAAGTCCTTGCGTGCTATCGAGCGTGAATTGCAAGTCGATATGCGTCATGGGCAAGGGATGGCAAAGTGGAATAAGCTGTGGTGTTTGCTTGGCTGCCATGATCCCTGCTATCTTGGCTACTTCGAGCACGCTCCCTTTCGATATCTGGTTGCTTTCGATAAGCTGTAGTGTGCTGGGAAGCATACGTACGCGTCCGTGCGCAACAGCCTCACGTACCGTTTCAGGACGATCTGTTACGTCTACCATGTGAATATTGCCACTCTCATCCAAATGCGTAAGCTGTGCTGGTGTATCTGCCATATCAATTTGCCCTTATAAATGCTGAGAACCGAACAGGAGAATGGTGTAGGGGCGCAATTGATTGCGCCCTACACCATTCGGCACCGAGAAGGGCGCAATCAATTGCGCCCCTACATACAAATATTATGCGCTAGCCCTGTCCACAACCTCTAGTTTTCCCGTGATGATGTCAATGACCAGACCATGCACAGGAATTTTTGGAAGGAAAGGGCTGGTGCGAATTATGTTGACGACTTCGCGTACATTAAGATGCACATCGTGAAACGCGCCTATCCACGTCATAAGCCCATGAATATCACCCAGCCCTTCGCGTGCAATTAACGCTTCTGGGTCCACTCCTAACGCTTGCATGGAGGCAATGAGCGCGGTAGAATTGGCATGAGCCAGACCACATTGGGTGTGACCGATGACCATAACTTCACGCACACCCAGCAGGTACACGCTTCCCGCGATAGAACGAACGAGATCGTTTGCGCCTCCCTCGCGTTCACCCATCGAAATTGTCGCACCTGCGGTACGCATCTCCACCACATCGCCACGATGCAAACCAAGTGCCTCTTCAAACATCTCAACTAAACGACAATCCATGCATGTTACAACCGCCAACTGTTTACGTGGTGCATGACCAATCACAGGTAGCGGCTTTTCCTGCAAAAATTGCTCGTTCTGAGCCAGGATTTCATCTATTCTCATACGTACCTCTTTGTATAGTTGGGATGCACTGTAGAGAGAAACGTTCGGGGCGGAAACTTTATATAAAAAAAGGCAACACAAAAATT
>CAXUHF010000030.1:33558-49496 GCA_964250765.1 uncultured Ktedonobacteraceae bacterium
GAACGTTTCTCTCTACAGTGCATCCCAACTATTTAATCCCCTGACGCACCGGAGAAACTGATTTTCCCATCGAACGTGTAGAGATTTTCTATCTTGATGAAGTCAAAACCAAGTTCTGCGATGTGTTGCAGTAGCGTAACGATCTCTGTATGCGAGATCGAAGCACCCTTTGTGCTTGCTAAAAAGCGACAACGCCAGTGATCGGCATAGGACGTTTCAGCCATACCTTGAGGCCAGACCTTTGCACCACGACTGGTAATCATGGTTAATTTCAACTCGGTATCGTTGGCACGTTGAATGGCCTCGCCCAACTGGTCAGGTGTGCCACTGCTCCAATCCAGATAGACATCGACACCGACGAGTTCTTTCTTCGCGTTTTTCTCCGGGTTGAGCGTATGCGCTCGATGCGTCTCTTCTGGTGCAAGGCTATAGCTCACCGCTTTCAGCGTTTGTGGCTGCTGACCAAGACGTGCGACAACGGCATCGGCAAACTCTTTGGTGCCGACCTTTTGCTTGCTTACCCCCTCGACATAAATGTCGTAGGTGTGAATGCCATCCTCTATGGTACGTAGCCATGCATTGTGTACACGCGTAGCAACCTCTGGCTGCTGAATATGCACAAGCATCATAACCGCGCCTAGAAGTAAGCCTGATGGATTGGCAAGATTTTGACCTGCGCGCCGTGGTGCTGAGCCGTGAATAGCCTCGAACATGGCGAAGTTGTCGCCAATATTGGCTGAACCCGCGAGGCCAACCGAACCCGCGATCTGTGCCGCGACATCGGAAAGAATATCACCATACAGATTGGGCATGACAACGACATCGAATGCCTCTGGTGTATCAGCAAGTTTGGCAGCTCCGATATCGACGATCCAGCTTTCGTTCTGAATATCGGGATACTCTTTCGCTATCTCATCGAATGTTCTGTGAAACAAGCCATCAGACATCTTCATGATGTTATCCTTCATGAAGCAGGTGACTTTCTTGCGATTGTTGCTTCGCGCATACTCGAAGGCGTAGCGAATAATCTTTTCGGAGCCAGTATAACTAATGAGTTTTAGCGACTCCATCATGTCGTGCGTCTGACGATACTCGATGCCTGAATACAGGTCCTCTTCATTTTCGCGCATGATTACTACGTCCATGTTCGGATGTTTTGTGTCGATGAACGGGTAATAGGCTACGCAGGGCCGTACATTTGCATAGAGTCCGAATGTTACGCGTGTTGTAACATTGAGACTTTTGTACCCACCACCTTGTGGAGTAGTGATAGGTGCTTTGAGAAATACTTTTGTGCGACGCAACGACTCCCACGAACTCGGCTCGATACCTGCGCTAATGCCGCGCAGATAGACCTTTTCGCCAACCTCGATTGGCTCAATTGTAATGCGAGCACCCGCCTCCTGGATGATGTGCAGAGTGGCATCCATAATCTCCGGCCCAATGCCATCACCGTGCGCAACTGTGATTGGTGTATTTTCACTCATAAAAACATTTCCTTTTTGCTACAATCGCCACCCTCTCCGTGGCTGTTTCAGTGTAGCATAGCAGGGAAAGAGGTGCAAATCAGAATTGTTCCACATGCCATAGAAACCCCTTGCGTCATCTGGTATAGTGTAATAGCAACACCATTCCTGTAGCATATACTTAAAGAAGGCGAAGTTACGACTTCCTTGAACGAGAATGTACCACATACAGCGTCTGGAGACGCTGTTCGCACACAACAAGGGTATACTGGTGTAACACCATCATTAGGGCAACTGCCACCACGCGGCGAACGCACATGGGTTGATCGTCCAGAGCAGTTGTTGGCAGCTGTTGCTGTCCTCAAAAAGGCGACGGTCATCGCTATTGATGCTGAATTTTCACAGATGCGTTCACATGCACAACAACAGGCCCAATCTTCTGCACCACGTCTCGCCCTGCTACAAATCGCCATTGACGGTATGTGTTTTGTTGTTGACGCTCTGCGTTTAAACGATCTTTCGCCACTTGCTACAATTGTCGAGGACCCTCACTATAGCATTTTACTGCATGGTGCAGGAGCAGACCTGCGCGTGATGGCAGATCGAGGCTTAGAGGTCGCACACTACTATGATTTAGAGGCAACGAGCCGTTCAATCTTTGGACAGCACGAATCGTCGCTAGCTGGCATGCTGCAACGTGCATTCGGCTATCGACTGGATAAAAGTCTACAGCGCACGGACTGGTTACGTCGTCCGCTTCCACCTGCAATGGTTGCCTATGCTGCGCGTGATGCTGAGGTGACGCTTGCTCTCTATCACTGGCTTGATACACACTATTCTACTATTCTCAAAATGCATGAGTACATGGAAGAACCGCTTCCTGTTGCGGCATGGATTGAGCCATTTTTGTATGGCACCGCGCCTCTGTCAGCAGAGATGGCGGTCACAGAAGCTAAAAAGCAGGGACTCATTCAAAACAAGGCACAGGTTGCAACCGATTGTCGTGAAGCACTACGCGTCGTCATGCGTCCTCTATATCGCAACCGTCTCTTGCGACTCATTGCAGACCTCTCGTTGACACAGCTTGCACCAGATATTGTACCTTTGCTCTCCTCTGTAGCATCAGATGAACGTGCCAGTGGTGCACGTACGTTAGGACGTTTGGGCGTGAAATCGGTACAGAACTCTATTCGCCCATTGCTTACTGATCCGGTGGATGATGTGCGGAAAGCAGCTCAGGCAGCTCTCCGTAATCTTGGTGACAAAGAAACAAAGCCGAAACAGGCTACGCCAACAACATCCAATGATGGAACACGGACCTGGACCGTGGGACAAGCTGAACAAACCGATACAGCCTCAGCAGATGATGATCCCTGGAAGGCTCGTCTTAGAGCGATGATGGATAAATAATACAAAAACAGAGGTTGCATATCTGCTCTTTGAGCAGATATGCAACCTCTGTTTTTGTATACTACACTTTAACGACGGGGAATGATGCGAGTGCCTACCCAGACGAGAAAGAGCAACATCGACGTATATCCTGTACGGCGAATGCGCTGCGTCCAGCGTATCTCCTCGGAGGCATTCCCTTTCCCAAGCCGCAACAAATGCACTATACGTTGCAGCAACGATACACGCTGCGTTTCTTGCTGGTTCGCACGTGAACGGCCTTGAGTAGGAGGACGCTGAGTCACTGTTCGTATGACTATTTCCTCTTCCACACGTTTCTTTACCGCTTGCTTTTGCCACAATTGCTCCTCCAGTGCGGTGAAGAATTGCTGAATCAATAACTTCATAGCACCTTTAATCACTGTACGTTGTAACTGGGTGCCAGCTTTATGAAGCGAGATATCTCCTTTATAGGAAACAATTGTTGTATCTTCATGACTCTGTAAATCAAGAATGGCCTCACCACTCATAGTGTTCTGTGTGTCACGTACACTCTCGATCAGGATGTGAGAGTGACTTGGATAGTGCTGTTCAGCAATGTGTACACTTCCGTAATATGTTCCTATAAGTGGTGCATAGGTCAAATGCAGTGCCAACGTTTGTGTATAGTCGTCTGCACGCTCTAACTGCTTTATTTCTGGTATCGTGTGTAGAAGTGTCTGCCGATCTACCAGGATGTCCCACACCTCTTCTGGTGTCGCACGCAGTGTATATGTACCCTCTATTTCCATGAAAAGATATCCTTTATATTGTGATGATGCCAAAGCGAATAATACGTCCATTATAAAGGACTTGTTGTGTAGGGGCAAGCGTGTGTTACAGAATAAGATATCTTGGATATGAAACGTCCGTAAGGGTCTAATTCTATTACACCCTTGCGGCGATTAACTATGCAGGCAAGATTGAAAAGACGTTTCAACAGCCTCCAACATGGTCAACTGCCACAAGGATGTAATAGAATTAGACCCCTACAGAGTTCGCTACCTCCATATCCTATATGAGATGCAGAGGTAGCGGAATGTATGAGAGATACTATACCCGATGCAATACGTTGACGGTGTTCGTGTTATCGTCGGTGAAGTAGACTTCGAGATTGCCATTTTCGTCTGTGGCTGCTGCTACCCCAAATAGCGCAGACCCATTGCCTGTGTCAGCATCTACTGGCACATTGTCAATCTGGACATCCCCAACGACTTTTCCTGTTGAGAGGTTCAGTTCTACCAAGTCGTTCTTCTGCGAGTTGACCACGAGTAGATGACCTGTTGTCGGGCTGACTGTGAGACCGACAGGGCCTTGTAGTGGATTGCCTTTGAAGACGGTCATGCCCTGATTTGTCGATTTCGTGTTCTGTGTATGATGAGTCGAACTATTTGGATAGGCTGCAATGCGATTGTTGACGGTATCAAGTGCCAAAAGAACGTCAGAATAGGTGTTATTGCCTACACGAAGCTTGGACACCCATGTGATTGCGATAAACGTTTGCTTACCTGTATGTGCAAGTTGCCCGATCTGGAAAACCTTGAATGTTACCTTTCCATCATAACCTGAAGGAATTAGATCAATACGGTCGATTGTGCCATCTGCCGCGTTTGTTGAGAAGAATGAGGCAGTTGCACCATCGTTAGGGTTATGAACGCCACCGTTGAACGCTTGTCCCCAAGGCATGTTGAACAAAGGATTCGTGATGGTGGCAGTAACTTTGCCGTTTGTATCAAAAACTTGGATGTTATTACCACTTGTATTAGCAACCCAGTTGGAGCCAGTCATGGTATTGAATGCTTCATCAGCAGGACCGTTTGTCCCTTTGTTCATCATGTTGTTAAGCAGATGAGCAGGCCCTTGTTTATTAGGAATACGAACCAACGTTTTCCCTGTCTGATTGGCACCAAAGTTCGTGACGACAAGATCGCCGGGTTTTACGGCTCCTGGCATATTGGCGACTGAAGATGGCGCAATCGCAATACCATAAGGGTTGGCATCAGTTGTAACAGTCTTGCCTGCACCATCAACAACAAACATCGTACTTGCCACCGGCGAGACGGTATGGAGATCACCAATAGTGCTATAGCGAGCATGGTATCCGTTGTTGTTATTGTTGTACTGCTGACCATTGTTGTTGTACTGCTGCTGTCCGTTGTTGTTGTTGCTTCTGTTTTGTCCCGGCTGAACACCTGAGTCGCCTATGCCTGCCGCATGTATGATGCCTGTACTATTCAACACGAGAATAGCACCGACAGCAAGCATAATGCTAAGGAGTGCTATACTCAGTGATAAGATAAGTGAAGTACGTTTCCTAGACATGAAAGTCTCTCCTAGAATTGTTCCGTGGTCGCTCTGTTTTTCAGAGCGACTCACTAGTTTCACGTTAAAACGAAAGTTGTACTATTGACCTTGTTGAGTTGCCTGTGGACTAGGCGTAGCTAATGGCGCAGGAGTCGTCTGTGTAGTAGGTGTGGTCTGCGTTGTCACAGGCGTCGTCTGCGTGGTAGGCGTGGACGTAGGTTGTGCGCCTTGTTGCACTCCTGCTGCTGTACAGGTAATGTTCACCTGATTTGTAGCCGTCACCGCGAAGGTGCAAGCCTGTCCATTGCTGGTTTGTGTCCCTGTGCAGTTAGGTATAGCAGTTCCATTGAATACACAGTTTACTGGCGTATTCGTTCCTCCTGTCCCATTGCCTCCACCAGTGCCAGTGCCAGTACCGTTTCCACCACCAGTGCCAGTGCCAGTGCCAGTACCGTTTCCAGTTCCATTAGGAACAGTGATGGTTGCTGCTGTTGCTACGCCGTTTCCATCTACTGTCACGGCGACAGGATTAGGCTGATTCAACAGTCCAGCACAGTTGAGGCCATTGGCTCCAAAGGTTGCAGACAAGCGCTGTGACAGGAAAGTAAAGAGATTGTTAGCCACTGCTGTGTCAGGTGATGGACGATTAATCGTCGTCTGCATATCAAGCTGTAAACGAGCAGGGGCCGTGTTCAGTATGTTGGTGCAGTAGGTTGTTGTACTTGCGCCATTCAAGTTAAAGACAAGTGGTTGATCTACGCCGAGACGGTACGCATCAATCTTGTTCAGATTTGTCTGTCCGTTCACAAGAACCATCGGGTCGTTTGCAGGTACAACGGCTATGGGAGCCGCCTGAAATTTCGCAGCCTGTAGCTCGTTAAGCGGCAATGCTGGAACCATCTGACCAGGATCGGCAAGGTCTGGTGCTGTCCACGGATGACAACCAAGGGCACCGTCTAACGCAACAGCGAGAAGACGATTATCACTGGCGTTAACTTGCAACTGTGGCGTCTGCATTTGTGCGCCACCAGCATTTGTCAAGGCGGCACTATTCGCTGCCGTAAGTTGCGCAACCTGACCATTACCATTGATAAGATACTGAGTGGTTACATTGTCGCTCTGATCCATATCTACCACACTAAAGTCACGAACCGTCGGGCATGTCTTCCCATCGTTTGCCGTTCCAAGTGCAGGCGGTACAAGTTGCCCACGTCGCATCGCAAAATTGGCGACTGCGAAGAATGTTGGCGCGTTGCAGTATGCAAATTGCCCAAAGATAGAACCATTGGTGCCGTTGACGCATCTTCCTTGTCGCAGACTTCCATTATTATCCTGCAATGTCAAGTTACCACCATTAAAGCCAAACCAAAGGGCGACAACATTGGCTGCTGGTAACGTTGGCACAACAGGCTGTGCAGCTGGCTGTGTCCCATCATCAACAACGACAGGATTATAGACAGAAATTGCACCCGTTCTGACATCAATAACCGCTCCTTGCACAAATGCAGCCTGTGTTTTCGCCGCTTCATGGCATGCACCGTTTGCTGGATTCGTAGCCACTAGTCGATATGGTGTCGCTAGTCCTTGTGCTGACAATGGATTGGGAGGCACGATGAGCGTGCAATCCATGTTACCCGTCGCAGCTGCTGCATGAGACGACGCTAGACGTGGCGCAACGAATACAACCAGAGCTAGTACCATGAGTATTACTGGTACACTAACTCCTAGAAGGAGCAACGGAGATACGCGCTTGCGATATCCCTCGTTCACTCTCACTGTGCGTTGCTGTTTAAGCATACATTTCTTCTCCCTTTTGCTGAATATACAAACACCCCTAAAAATGTTGTCCAACACTCAATATAAGTAGACAACGGTATGTCCTTCAAAGATGCAACACGTCTATGCGTGGAGACATACATTGAAATACTCTGATATTTCTTGCGCAGAAATGATCTAGGCAAAGAATACCGCATTGAAAGAGGAGCCACGCACGAATTTTTATTTGTGTATAAGAAAGTACCAATTTAGGTCTATGAGGGGTTGCGAAACCTTTACCCGAAAATGTTTGCAATGAGGAAAATGTCCTACGGAAAGAGGAAGGTGTCCGGTTTGCTGTATTACATGATTACTGAACAAAAGATATGGGCACCCTTGAAAGAGTGCCCATATCTTTTGTTCAGTAATGCATATATTATTGATGTGAAGGAACTGTGCGTTCGCTCTGTGCTTCCTGTATCAAGGTTTCAGCACGTGCAGGAGCCAATCTTTTGAATATGAAGAAGCCTGTGTAGAACATGACGACCCACATAGCAATGTCAAGCAGAATCGACAGTGGACTTGACCATTTTGGGTTGTAAGGAGAAATCACGAGCAGCCCCCCCCAGAGATCACGCACTATTCCAAAAACAGGAATACCAAAGAGTAAAAGCATTGAGAACCAGTGATTACGCCCACGCCAGAATCGCCAGATGAGCAGGTAGACGACACTCCCATAAAATAGGATAGGTGAGATATAAAAGGGCAAGGGCACAAAAAATGTCAAGCCACTGATCGTATACTGCCATATATTCGTAAAATGGGCTACAATATCTACAAGGATGTTTATTAAACCCAACACCAGACCGCCGAGTAGCGAGGAAAAAACTACGCTCCTGGGTGGGTGAATAAACAAAAGGAATGCAAAGTAGACCACTACAATAAATGCAAGGTCAAGCGTCAAAAAAGATCGTATTTCCATGTAAAGAATATGTCCTTCGTCGTATACTACATATAAATATCTCTGCCTGATAGGGTAGTGCGTTCTGCTAGTTTCGTCAAGGGCAGAAAGGGACAATTTCATATGAATATTCATCCACTTCGTGTAGCACTGGCTCAAATAAACGTTACTGTTGGCGATCTAGGAGGCAATACACAAAAGATACAGGCTACAATGCAAACAGCTTCTGCTGAGGGTGCTCATATTGTCTGTCTGCCAGAGCTTGCATTGACAGGCTACCCACCCGAAGACCTGCTGCTCAAGCCCGGCTTTGTCGATGCGAATCTGCGTGCGTTAGATGAACTTGTAGAGGCCAGTCGAGCGTTCACTGGTTTGACAACAGTGGTTGGTTTTGTAGACCGTGACCACGATATCTACAACGCTGCTGCCATCATTCATGAGGGCAAGTTGGCTGGTGTGTATCATAAACATTTCCTGCCGAATTATGGTGTGTTTGACGAGAATCGCTATTTTCGCGCGGGTCGTGCTGCGCCTCTTTTTCTGCTTCACGGCATCCATGTTGGTATTAACATCTGTGAGGATATCTGGTATCCTACGGGACCTCTGACACAGCAGGCATTTGCTGGAGCTGAGGTTATTCTCAACATCAACGGCTCACCCTACAATTTAGGGAAAGAGACCGCACGTGAAGAAATGATCTCTACGCGTGCCGCCGATAATGGCGTGATTATCGCCTACCTCAATATGGTAGGCGGACAAGATGAATTGGTCTTCGATGGCGGCAGCATGGTGTTTAACGAGCGTGGTGCCCTCATCGCACGTGCCAAACAGTTTGAGGAGGATATGCTGATCGTTGATCTCGATACACCTTCTGTCTTTCGCTCACGTCTGCATGACCCACGTCTGCGCAATGTTCGCTTTAAGGACCCCTCAGAAGAGGTACCTGTCATAACCGTTGATACACGCCCACTTTCGGCTCCGACCATCAATAATCACGCTCTGCTTGGTGCGCCACAACGTATCGAGCCGAAAATGCCACATCTACAAGAGGTGTACGCTGCGCTTGTCTTAGGTACAGGCGACTACGTACGTAAGACAGGCTTCAAGAAAGCCGTTATCGGTCTCTCTGGTGGCATTGACTCGGCGTTGACCGCAGCTATCGCTGTCGATGCACTTGGCGCTGAAAACGTGTTAGGTATTCTCATGCCCTCCGGTTATTCATCCGAAGGCAGTAAGACCGACGCCCAAAAGCTCGCAGAAAATCTTGGTATGCAGTACCTGATGATTCCAATCGAGGAGACCTTCCGCACATCGCTCAAGATGATGCGACCTGCGCTCGGTGACGAGGACCCTGGTTTGGCTGCTGAGAATCTACAATCACGTATTCGTGGCAATATCATGATGACGATCTCTAACAAGCTTGGTCCTCTCGTGTTGACAACAGGCAATAAATCCGAGATGGCGGTCGGCTATAGCACGCTCTATGGTGATATGGCAGGTGGCTTCTCAGTGCTGAAAGATGTCTTGAAGACACTTGTCTACGAATTGTGTCTGTATCGCAACAGTATTGGAGACACGCCCGTTATTCCGCAACAGGTCATTGACAAGCCACCATCCGCCGAATTGCGCCCCGATCAGAAGGATGTCGATAGCCTGCCGCCCTATGAGGTGCTGGACCCCATCCTCAAAGCCTATGTTGAGGATGACCGTAGCGTCGAAGAGATGCTGGCGATGGGTTACGAGCGGGCCACCATCGAGCGAGTCATCCGCCTTGTCGATATCAACGAGTATAAGCGGCGTCAAGCACCCGTCGGCGTGAAAATCACGCCACGCGCCTTCGGACGTGATCGCCGCCTACCAATTGCCAACAAATTCCGCGAATCGCTCTAAAACTTCACTAGATGAATGATGCTGTGCGTCCGCACAGCATCATTCATCTAATAAGTGCTCTAACGCCTTTTTACGACGTGCTTTTTGGACGACTGATAGCCATTGTGGGTCCTGTAGCGGAAGTTGTTCTGGACCTTCGAGTTGTGCCGTTGCCTCAGTGATCCAGGCCAGTTCACTCTCTAAACGCGTCCGCATATATGAGAACACAAGCGCAGTATACTCATCGACGAACGCACTGCCATTTCTTTGCCATTCTTCCATATAGTTCAATAGATCAAGCGACTCCTCACGTCGTGCTTGTAGTTGCTCAATCAAAGTTGTGCGCTCCTTGCCTGCGGCTCCCCAAAACAACATCTTCAAAAGAAGCTCGTCACGCATGGGAATAGGATACTCGCTCGCCTGCTCAAGCCAGTTTGTCAGTTCTTGCCAGCCCTGTGCGGTCAACTCATAGACTTTCTTATGTCGTCCATCATTGCCCTCTTCTTGTACCTCTATCAAGCTCTCCTGCTCCAGTCGTTTGAGATGCGGATAGATACTGCCAAAACTGGAGGCCGAGAGCAATGCCGCGCCCCCTTTTTCAAATTCTGCCTTCAAATCATAGCCCGAACACGGTTTCACACTAATCATACCCAATATGCTCTGTTCAATCGCCATAGGTTCCCCCATCTTTTATACAATGTATTGTTATTTCTACAACGTATTAGACCCCTACTAATGACCTATTTCACAAAATTAATTCGTTTGCTATGGTATACTGTAGTTCAGAAATATTGTTTTGGTGAGTAGCGCATGGGCCGATTCAGAGGAGGAGATATCGGTTGACGAGGTGGAGACCGTTCGGACACGTCAGCGGGGAGTCTCCAGGGGCGATCACACTCCTGAAAAGAGGGCGGGCAAATCCAGTTGGTAACGATTGGCACAAGACGCTCTTGGTGATGATGTCGTGTGTATATTATGAGGTATGCCGTTGATAGACATACCTGTTTTAAGCTATACATGTACACGCGCAGAGAAAGAGAAATTGACACATGTGCGGTATCATTGGGTACGTCGGCCCGCAGGGGACCGATGTTACCACTCTTTTGCTTGATGGCCTGACACGCCTTGAATATCGTGGTTATGACTCGGCTGGCATCGCCGTTTTGACTACCAATGGCACACTTGAACTCCACCGACGCGCTGGCAAAATTGCCAATCTCGTCGCCTCCGTCGCTAATGGCTCTCATCCTGCTCCTGGTCCACTCGGCATAGGTCACACACGTTGGGCCACACATGGACGTCCTAACGATATCAATGCTCATCCTCATGCCGATAATACAGGTACGATCAACGTTGTGCATAACGGCATTATCGAGAACTACACTGAACTTCGTATGGAATTACAGCAGGAGGGCTATGTCTTCCACTCCGAGACGGATACCGAGGTGCTACCGCATCTGATTGCACGTGCCTACTTTGGCGAAGCGCAACACGATTTAGAACATGCGGTACGTCTCGCGCTGAAGCGTATCGAAGGGTCCTATGCTATCGCAGTGATAAGCCGCGAGCAACCCGATCTGATTATTGGAGCACGACACGGTGGTGGTCCGCTCGTCATCGGTCTCGGTGAGCATAAGCAGTTCCTGGCCTCGGACATTCCCGCTATTCTGAAACACACACGTACCATCAAAATTCTTGACGAGGGTGAGATGGTCACGCTTCGACCAGAAGGCGTCGCTATCACCACCATTGAAGATGGTACACCTGTAACACGTGACCCCTTGACGATTGATTGGGATACTGAGGCAGCAGAAAAGGGGGGCTACCCTCATTTTGTGCTCAAAGAAATCTATGAGCAACCCGATGCTATCCGTCGCGCGCTGCTTGGGCGCGTGCAGAATGGGGATTTGCACCTGAGCGAGATTGAGCGTATGCAGCAAGCAGGTCTGCTCGATAAAATTCAACGTATCGTCATCGTCGCGTGCGGCACATCGTTTCACGCCAGTATTATTGCTAAGTACGCGATAGAGCAGTGGGCACGTATCCCCGTCGAGGCTGTGACGGCAGCCGAGTTTCGCTATAGCAATCCAATTGTGGGACCGGAGACGCTGTGTATCGCTGTAACGCAGTCAGGCGAAACGGCAGATACGCTCGTTGGTATTCGGCAGGCACGCGAACATGGCGCACCCGTTATCGCTATCACCAATGTCGTCGCTAGCGCGATCACACGTCTCTCCGATGCAGTGCTCTACCTACAAGCGGGGCCAGAGATTGGGGTGGTCGCCACAAAAACGTTCGTCACCTCTGTCACTGTGTTATATATGCTTGGCCTCTATCTTGCTCAGCAACGCGCACATGTCGCGCAGGCAACAGTAAGCGAGGTTTTAGAGGGGTTAGAACGTATTCCAGCGCAGATTCAGAAGATACTCGACGAGGCATCGAGCAGCAAGGAAGACGTGATTGAGCCGCTAGCGAAACGCATGGCAAGCGTGAGCAGTATGATCTTTATCGGTCGTGGCGTCGGCTACCCCACTGCGTTAGAGGGTGCGCTGAAGCTCAAAGAGATATCGTACATTCACGCCGAAGGTTTCCCAGCCGGGGAACTCAAGCATGGTTCTATTGCCTTGCTCGATCCTGACGTGCCACTTATCGCCGTCGCAACCGCGTCACATGTCTACGAAAAGGTGGTCAGCAACATGCAAGAGGTGCGAGCGCGTGATGCTCATATCATCGCCGTTGCCACTGAGGGCGACGAGAAAATAAAGCAACACGCCGACGACGTAATGTACGTCCCTGCCACCCTTGAGATGCTGAGTCCGCTTCTGGCAAGCGTCCCCCTACAACTGTTCGCCTACCATACCGCAGTAGCAAGGGGATGCAACGTGGATCAACCAAGGAATCTAGCAAAATCTGTGACGGTCGAGTAAGCTTAGCATGTGATCTACTATATTATTGTAGACGTATAATGAAGTCGTTCCCTAGTAAATAAAGTCATTCCCGCATTTGAGGTTTTTGAAGAAACACAAAGCATTTTCGAGGTGCTTTGTGTTTCTTCATTTTGCTTCAAGCGCTGTATAGAAGAACGTTAGCTTCCTTCCATTTTTTCCGCTAGAGAGCTTCCTATGCTCTACGAGCACTCTCCTCCAGGAGAAACTGGTGGAAGGCACGTGCTGCCTGAGAGAGATAATGCGCCTTGTGCCATGCGACGCCACAGACCAATTGACAGGTGGGTAAAGTGAGATGAAGTAAGGTTAAGCCGTGCTCGTGAACCTGTCTCTCCATCAACCCTGTGGTGAACCCTACACCCAACTGGGCGTTGACGAAGGTAAAGAGTGCCGCAGGCTCATCTATTTCGTAAGTCGGGCGAAGGGTGAAGCCTGCCTGCTGACAATAGGTCTCCATCGCGTCGCGTAGACCACTCCCGACTTTTTCAATCACGACGGCTTCATGAGCGACTTCGCTCAGAGGGACACGCGCCGATCTCGCCAATCGATGCATCTTTGGGACAACCAGAAGGATTTCTTCGGTTCGCATGGGCTTCCATTGGATGCTAGGCTGAACGCTAGGCGTGGACAGGAAGCAGAAATCACACGCTCCTGTTTCGAGCAAATGGGACATTTCGGCCTCTGAGCAGAGAGAGAGGCGAAAGCGAACAGAAGGATAGAGGACCTGGAAACGATGTAATAAATCAGGGAGCCAGTTCGCCGTCCCTGCACCAAGCGAAATCTCCCCGTGTTCCAGTCCGGCCATATCCTGGACTTTGCGCTGCCCCTCCTCCAATTCACGAAACAGCACTTCGACATGTTCAAGGAAGGCCCTGCCGAACTGATTGAGCCGAATCACTCGTCCATGTCGATCAAAAAGGGGAACACCCATCTCTTTCTCCAAGCGACCAATCGCTTGCGAGAGCGAGGGCTGAGCAATAAAAAGCTCCTGTGCCGCTTTCGTCATATGCTCGTGGCGTGCAACCACGCGAAAATAGCGTAATTGGAGCAGGTCCATACACTCTTTCCCTCCTAAATGATAGGTTTGAACCTATGAATAGATAGCTCATTATGTCTTGTTTGTCTTGCTGGCGTCAAGGTACGATAGCAGTGGGAAGGAAATACTTACTTTCCGTTAGGTACAGAGATCTTGCTTAGTTGAAGAGCGTCTTCTGCACTCAAGCGAAGAAAATATGCCACAAGAAGAAACAGGAGAATGAACATGACCCAAAATATTCTATTGCTCGGAAGGACAGCAATGGTCATCGACGACGCGCAACAGCAACTGCATATGCTAGATATCCAGCTTTTTGGGGGTACTGGTATTGAAGATGTACGGTCTACGTTTGCTCAGGCGAACATTGACCACGTCTTCATGGGGGCAGGAATCGATTTGGAAATCCGTCTTCAAATCGTCCGGGAAATATTCCAGTTAAGCGACACGGCGACTGTCCATATGAAGGATCGTGGTTCGGGACCACAAGGGTTCTTGCCATTTGTCCGAGCAGTGCTTCGCGGACTCAAAGACGAAGAGTTGTAATCTGACTTGCAAAGACGAGAAGAGAAAGAATAAAGGCATGAGTACCCATTTTCATGTATCTGGAACCGGGGTGAGTAGCCCACTCACTCCTCGGAGTGGCAACTATAAGTGGTGGGTGCTTGTCACGGCCATCTTTGGGGCTTTCGTCAGTATCCTGGATACCACAGTGGTCAACACCGCTTTGCCCTCTATTCAGCGAGCCTTCGGCACGGACCTGCATGTGGCCTCCTATGTCACTACTGGCTACACGCTTGCACAAGGCGTCATCATTGCCGCATCTGGATTTCTCGCTAATCGCTTTGGTATCAAACGGGTGTACTTGCTTTCCCTCGCATTGTTCACCCTCGGCTCCGCCTTGTGTGGCCTCGCCTGGAATATCAATATCCTCATCCTCTTTCGGGTCTTGCAAGGAGCGGGAGGAGCGGCACTCTTTCCGCTTTCCATCTCGCTCATCTTTGGAGCGTTTCCCGAAGACCAACGAGGGCTTGCCAATGGAATCTTTGGCATTCCTGTTCTCGTTGCTCCTGCCTTTGGTCCTGCAATTGGAGGGTATCTGGCTGAGTATGTGGACTGGCGCTGGATTTTTTATATCAACGTTCCCATTGGCATTGTGGGCATCGTGCTCTGCTGGCGCATGTTGCATGAGTCGGAGCTACAGCCGACGTTACCGTTTGATCTGCGTGGTTTCCTGCTGAGTGCCAGCGGCTTGGGCTTGCTGCTGTTTGGACTATCCAACCTGGGCTATGACGGTTGGGGATCGCTGTTGACGGTAACGGGTCCCGTTCTCCTAGCTCTGCTGCTTTTATTCCAATAGAGCTACGGACAGCGCAACCACTCTTGGACTTACGACTCTTTCAGAAAAGGAACTTTTTGATTGGAAACCTGATTACCTGGATTGCCGTCGCCAGCCTGTTCGGATCAACCTTTCTGCTGCCACAATACTTGCAGGTGCTGCGCGGCTTGTCATCATACAATGCTGGTCTGCTGCTTGCTCCACAAGGACTCGCCTCGATTGTGGGAACCGTCGTAGTGGGCTTGCTGTACAGTCGTGTGGGTCCACGTCCCATGATCTTCGTCGGTGGCATCGCCATTGGCATTGCGACATACCTGATCAGTCTATGGTCAACACTTACCTCATCGTTTGCGCTGTTGATTCCGCTCCTCGTTATAATGGGATTTGCTTTCCCTTTCATTGCTCAAACCACAAGCACTGCCGCCTTAGCAGGCATTGAGGGAGCGGCTTTACCCGGAGCAAATACACTCTTGAGTGTCTCACGTTCCGCAATCTCTTCGCTGGCAGTTGCAGGACTCGTCAACTTGGTGCATACGCAACGTCTTGTCCATCAAGCAACACTTGCACATAATAGGCCAGTCACGGTTGCCATCACTCGACAGGCCCAAGCGTTGGCCTACCAAGATGTCTATCTGCTTTCTGCTCTGGTCGCGCTGCCACTCCTCGTCCTCGCGTTTTTCCTGCGTTCGCCGCGTCGCATTCAGAAGCCAGAGCCAACAACAACCTTTGGCGTAAGTCTAAAGACTCCTGAAGCAGTCATTAGGACATGATGAGAAAACCTATCCAGATAATAAGAACTGACGAACATGTATGTAAAGAACACTTGCGTAACGAACAT